>CBFGPJ010000042.1:0-11456 GCA_965650615.1 uncultured Fluviicola sp.
TGCCATTGTTCTAAAGGCAAGCAAACTGTGTTTTCCCGTTTTGTAATAAGCAACGATCTTATTATCGATTACTGAGAACTGCGAATACGGAACACCTATGAACAACTTATGTCCGAGGGTATCGTATTTCGGGTTGACGGATGTAATGGCATTCAAAAGGTTTCCTGCGATGGAGAAACTTCCGGAATATGTGAAACGAAGTTTCTGAAATCTTTTGCGCGTTTTGTTCAGGTTGTCAAAATCAAAGGTAATTTTGAAGTCTTCCCATATGAACTGATCGCGGTATGCGTTTTTCAGGAAAAGATCATTCAGGAGTGCCAGTTTTGCAGAAAAATCAGGTTTTGGGTCCAGGGAAACATATTTAATGACTGATGCTCCCGGAAGACCAAAAGAAACAGATTGTGTTTTACCATCTCCTACCAGGAATTTATAGAGGTAATTGAACTGCAAAACATTTCGTTCAAAATCGGGACGCTGCTGATAATTATAGGCAACTGAAAGCTCTGTACGCGGTCGTTGTCTTTTTCCAAGTACAGTAACCCCAAACGGAAAAAGTCCGGGGATATCCAATTTTGCAGAAGGCCCGAATTCAAAAGTGTTGAAACTTCTGCCCTGGGTTTTGATCGTATTTCCTTTGTCATCCTTACTGAAGACACTTGGGTTGGATTCAAAACCACCCGAAACGGAGAAGATAAAGTTCGTTCCGGTCCTGAAAATATTTCGATTGGTATAATTCAAAGATGCACTTAAACCCAGGAACCCATTGGAGTTCTTTGCACGTGGCTCAAAACTGAAACTTTGTTTTGTTGCCGGTACCAGGTAATAATGCACCCGAATAATTCCGCTTCCCGGATATGTTTCTATCAGTTCAGGTTTAATAACCGAAAACAAATTCAATTGCACCAGCCTGGTAAAAGAACGCTCCAGGTAATATTCCTTGTAATAGTTATCGTTCTCCAGATAATTCTGTGTTTCAATCAGCGCAGGACTTACAAATGGCTGGGTATTGTAATAGAATGTTGCAATCCTGTGCGGATCATAATCAATACTATCTTTCATTCCACCAAACAACTTGCGGTTCACCTTACTTTTTAAGTAAACACGTTTGCTTCTTGGCAATCCCAAATCCTTGGTTGCGGGATCTTCCACTCTTTTCCTGATTTTCTTATACAACAAGGAGTCCAGTGAGATCACAAAACCGTTTTCTTTTACGTCGAGGCCCCTGTCTTCCGCCCGTTGTTTGAAACTTCCCTTGACGCGACTGGTATCCGAAAAATGAAAAGAAACCTCTTCAACCCGCGTAGAAACGTGCGGAATATATCTGACAGAATTCGGATTATCATTATCCTGGATTGCCCGGTCCCCGATAATCACCGTCAATGTCATTTTCAATTCCTTGTCACGGGAATTCGTAACACGGGAGGTATCTGCTTTATAGCTTACGTTGGACTCCACAAAACCATAATAGGTCCTGTCACGAAAATTCCGGGCCAGCTCTCCGCGATAACCGCTTAGTTTATCTGCATCAAACGGAAGATTAATTGTTTTTTTATCAATCAGGCTTGCCTTGAAATCCGGGTTTAAACCGTTCTTATCCGATTCTTTCTGGATAAAACGAGTAAATTCATTTTGCAATGCGGGATTCTTACAGATCAATTTGATTGTATCAATGTAATAACGAATCCCGGTCTTGATCTCATAATTGGCAATGACTTTTTTCTTCAGCTTATGCTTATTCATCATGCGATGGATCGTATCGAAATAACTGTTTACTTCCGCATAGAAATATCCCTTTGAGTGCATATATGCCTGGACCTGGGACCTGGAACGGGCCATTGCGCCTGTATCGGCGATAACCGGTGCTTCACCAAACTTATATTTGATTAATTGCCTTAAAGTCAAATTCGGATCCAGCGTGTCCTTCAATTTGATCGTTCTGTAAATATAATCCGGGTCTCCTTTTTTGATCGCTCGTTGCCTTCTTCTTTCATTGATCCGGATTTCGCGCTTCGTTTTTTTGACGTTCTTCCTATTTAAACGGTTCAGCTTACGAATCCTTCCATGCTCTGTTTTGGCACTGTCAATGGAATTATAGAGCTTCAGTCGGAACGGGATTCCAATGACCCTTAAATTCGGTTTTTGTCTCAGGACATCTTCCACCTCGGATGTATTGATCTTATCTCCCTCGACCTTAAACTTATTTTTCTTGAGCAAATGTTTGTTATCGGGAACCAATTTGGTAGACAAGCAACCCTGAACAGCAAAAGCGACCGTAAAGAATACGAATAAGTGCTTTAGTGTAAGTTGTTCAAATCCCCTCAACATAAGACAAAAATAAGAAACCAAAACAAAAATTCATTTTAAACGAGCCGAATTTGGTATGTTTGACAAAAAAAAGTGGAAGCCCTTTCTAAAGCTAAACAAAAATGGATCCGATCCCTCCAGTTAAAAAAAAACCGGGATCAAGCCCTGCTTTTCGTTGTAGAAGGTGAAAAATCAGTACTTGAAGGACTTTCCGCCTTTGCCTCACATTTAGAACTGGTTGTTTCGATTGACACATTCGCTTCGCAAATTCCGAGCCAATTCCATTCCAAAACATTTACTGTCACAACGAAAGAATTAGAACAAATTTCCGAATTAAAAACTCCGAACAAATGCATTGCTGTTTTTAATCGGCCGGACACAACTCTGCTCAACGATCAGTTCACCATCGTTTTGGATGGGGTCCAGGATCCCGGGAATATGGGAACGATTTTGCGTTTGGCCGATTGGTTCGGAGTAAAACAAGTGGTTTGTTCCAAAGACACAGTGGATTGTTACAATTCGAAAGTAATTCAATCTTCCATGGGTGCAATTTACCGCATTCCGGTCCATTATACAGATCTGGCAAGCTATTTGAAGAACACGCCTCAACAAAAATACGGAGCTATGCTGAATGGAGTAAACTATAAAGGGATCAATTATCCGAAAAATGGCATTTTAATTATGGGGAATGAAGGAAAAGGTGTTCGCCCTGAAATTGAAGCCTTGATCGACTTCCCGGTTACCATTCCGCGTTTCGGGGAAGCAGAATCACTTAACGTAGCCACAGCAACCGCCATTTTATTGGCAGAAATAATTCAGTAAGAATGAAGGTTTTAGGCACATTTCTTTTTTTGGTGATCTCCCTTTCGGTATCTGCTCAATTCGGAACAGAAATCGACACCAGTAAATACGCTTCTTATCGTTTATCGATCCGGATTGCGAACAACCGCATCATAACAGACAGCAACAATGCAGAGGCTTATATTCAGCGAGGATACTACCGGAATTTATTGCGGGATTACGACGGAGCACTTCAGGATATTGATAAGTATCTTTCCCTGAAACCTGCTGAGGCTTCGACCTATAAATCGCGCGCAAAAGTAAACTATGAAAAAGGGGATCTGCAGCAAGCAATCGGGGACATTAACAAAGCGATCGAGCTCAAGCCTGATTTTTATGAGGCAATCAATGACCGCTCAACGCTCTATTACAAAACAGGAAATTACGAAGCCTGTAAATCAGACTTACTGATTTTACTGAAACACAATCCGGATGATCTGACCCAATTGCTTTACCTGGGATATTGTGAAACAAAACTGGAAAATTTCGAGAAAGCCATCAGTCATTTCAAAACCATTCTTTCGAAAGATTCACTTTACAAGGAAGCCTGGAACAATATCGGTTTCTGTTATTTCCAATTGGGAGACAACACGAAAGCGTTACAGGCAATCAATAAAGCGATCCAGATCGATCCGCGATACCCGGAAGCATATGAGAAAAGAGCACAGGTTAAAATTTCACAGAGTGATGGTACCGGGGCACTGGAAGATCTGACGAAAGCGCTTTCTTTCAATCCTTTTCTGACCACCTCCTTGAATAACCGAACGTTGGTTTACATTGCTGCAAAACGGTATAATGAAGCCCTCGGAGACATCAATTTACTCCTGCAACTGGTACACCCAACACCGGAACTTTTAAGAACACGCGCCGGGATTTACAAGGAATTGGGTGAAACAAAACTGATGGAAGAGGATTTGAAGTTTGCAACGGAAATTGAAAAATAATTACGAATGCCGAATTACAAATTACGAATTGAATCGTAATAGGTTTTTACGGCGTCAACGCATTTCATTCCGTCGATTGCGGCGGAAATTATCCCTCCGGCATAACCGGCACCTTCTCCACATGGAAACAATCCTTTGGTATTGATACTCATACAGGTTTCGGGATCTCTCGGCACGGAAACGGGACTTGAAGTACGGGATTCAGGGGCGTGTAAAACAGCATCATTGGTCAAAAAGCCATGCATTTTACGATCAAAATCTTTAAAGGCCTGTCTAAGCCTTTTCGCAATGAAATCAGGTAATACCGTATTGAGATCCACTGAAACAATTCCCGGTTGATAGGAAGTCCGCGGAAAGTCTTTCGATTTCTTTCCTTCCACGAAGTCTTTCAAGCGCTGAGCAGGAACAGCCTGTGTACTTCCGGCTGCTTTCCAGCAATCCTGCTCTACTTTCTGCTGAGACTCCAAACTAATCAATGGATTTTCAGGAGAATATCCCGGTAATTCACTCGGTTCTACGCTCACCACAATACCGGAATTGGATGTCGGATTATTTCGTTTGGACGGTGACCAGCCATTGGTGACCACTTCCCCGTTCTCTGTTGCACAAGGCGCAATGATCCCACCCGGACACATACAAAAAGAATATACACCCTGGTCCTGGACCTGTGTTACCAGGGAATAAGAAGCCGGCGGAAGAAACTCATCATTGTGTCTTCCATGATATTGAATTTCGTCAATAACAGCTTGTGTATGTTCAACCCTCACTCCCAATGCAAATGCTTTTGCCTGGATAGCGACTTTTTTCTTCTGTAACAGGTAAAAAATGTCCCGTGCGGAATGTCCGGTTGCCAGTACCAGTGCTTTACATGGAACTTCCTCCCTCCCATTGATTTCAATTGCCTGAACCGCACCGTCCGCAATTTTCAGATCAGTCAATTTCGACTCAAAATGCACTTCTCCACCGTATTCACGAATGCAATCGCGCATGGCAACGATAATTTGAGGCAATTTATTCGTCCCGATATGCGGATGTGCATCTACGATAATGTCTTCATGGGCACCGAAATGAACAAACCACTTCAGGGCACGCATCACATCTCCCCGCTTTTTGGAACGTGTATACAATTTCCCGTCCGAATAGGTCCCTGCTCCGCCTTCACCAAAACAATAATTGGATTCAGGGTTTACGATGTGTTCTTTATTCAATTGGGCCAGATCACGCCTTCTGGAACGCACATCTTTCCCTCTTTCAAAAACAATCGGTTTCAAACCCAGCTCCAAAGCTCTCAATCCGGCGTACAATCCCGCTGGTCCGGCACCGATAATGTATACCGTTTTGGAATCCGCCGTTACTTTCTTCGGTTGAAACTCCGATTCGAACGGAGGTATCACTCCATCAGGAAATACTTCGAAGCTTGCATTGATCTTAATATCGCGTTTACGTGCATCAATGGAACGTTTGTGCCATTTATATGCAAACGAATCCAGCGGAAGTTTTAATTCACGTGAGATCGCAGAACGGATGAAAGACTCGTCTTTTGCTTCTTCAGGAGAAAATTGGAATTGTACCTGCATGTAAGGTCAAAGATAAGGTAAATTTGAACCACGAAGCTCATTAAGAACACGAAGATTATTTGCAGCGTGTTAATTTGAACCACATATACACATAGGAAGAAACACATATAGGGAACTAATTCCTCGTGGGCTTCGTGCACCTTGTGGTTATATCAGATTATCCTTCAAAAATGAGGGAAATCCAGAGTACTTTGTTGTAAAGACGGTCGATTGGTTTTGAGACAGGCGAATTATCCTGGATCAGTGAATTCTGGAAACTTTGAGAGAATTTCACTTCGAGACCAAACTTAAAGAAAGGGGCAAACCACTCCAATCCGCCTCCAACTTGTCCCTGAAAATCACTTGCTTTGATCTTGATAAAGGGATCAATGAAATTTTGAGAGGCATCTTCCTGTGATTGTAAATCGTATGAATATTGTCCGCCGACAAGTACATATGCAGCAAAGTTGTTAATCCGTAAGGTACGGAATTGGAGCATCAACGGAAAATCCAGGTTGGTCGAATTGACACGTTCTTCCTGGAAAACATCTTTTGTAACTGTAGGATCGGGATCCTGGTAATAGTAACGCACAGCGCGCTCCTGGAAAGACAAGGTGGGGATAAAACGCAAACGCACAACCGGATGTCCGAGCTTAACGGTAGTCACAATTCCTACCTGTCCGCCCGGTTGACGTTGTGTTTCCAACGATTTCAAGTTATAGCTTGAATAAGCATCATTCACCGGAATGGCTTTAAAATTAGCCGTATTGATCCCTAACATGAATCCAAAGTGAATCCAGCGCTCATCAAAGCGTTTGTAATTCTTTGGTTTTTCAGGTTGTGCGAAGAGCATGCCGGTTATTAAAACTCCGGCAAACATACTGGCCCATTTTCTAATCATACCTTTCAAACGTACTTTCACATTTTTTATTTTGAGATGGCTTCGACTCAACTTCAGCATAAGCGTAGCGTAGTCGAAGTCTATTTCACTCCCGAATAAATCGTTGCAATACCACCCGAAACCAATCTTGCCTTGACCTTCTGATATCCCAATTTTTCCAGAATATCCGTAAATGCTTTCCCTTCCGGAAATGCGGCAACCGATTCAGGCAAATAAGCATATGCTTTATCGTCCTTTGAGATCCGTTTTCCGAAAAATGGAATGATGTATTTCGAATGGAACGAATAATATTGTTTTACCGGGAATTTCTTTGGTTTTGAAAATTCGAGAATGATCAATTTTCCTCCCGGACGAACTACCCGCAACATTTCAGACAGGCCTTTTTCCAGGTTTTCGTAATTACGCACTCCGAAACCAACAGTCAATCCATCAAAATAATTGTCTTCAAAGGGCAGGTTCTCCGAATCTCCGAGACGCATGGAAATCGTTTTATCCAAACCGCGTTTCTTCATTTTTTCACGTCCCACCTCCAGCATTCCTTCGGAAATATCCATTCCCACAATTTCTGCCGGGTTCAATTTCATCAACTGAATTGCGAAATCTCCTGTTCCTGTTGCAAGGTCCAAAATGCGTTTGGGCTGAATCTCTTTCAGCATATTTACTGCTTTTCTCCTCCAGATCTTGTCAATTCCAACCGATAAAAAATGATTCAAAAAGTCGTAGCGCTTTGAAATCTTATTAAACATTTCGGCAACTTCTTCTTTTTTTGACTTATCGTCTGTTCCGTACGGTTTTACAACTTTTCTTTCCATCTTATTGATTGAGAATGAAAAATGGACAATTGAAAAGGAGAGAAAGCACTGCTTTCGATAAAATCTGCTTTGGCAGATTAAGGCAATTCACTTTTCAATTCTCAATTTTCAATTTTGTATTAATCAAATTGTTTTCCTTCACACTCCTGGATCAACTGATCCGGTTCGATACTTACTACTCCACTTTTCTCACAGACCAAACCTCCCGCAAGATTCGACAGCTCTGCTATACTTTCAATAGAAAGTTCTGCAGTGAGGCACAAAGTTGCAACCGAAATCACGGTATCACCGGCCCCGCTCACATCTGCAATGTTCCGGAAATGCGCCGGAGTATGGTAATTTCGTTCGTCTTTTTTAATAAAAACGCCATGTTCCGAAAGGGTTACGAACGTAATCTCATTATTCAGTTCTTTTTCCAATTGAGCCACCGCCTGATTGAAAAGGTCTTTTTGCTGGTACGAACAGTCGATACCAATCCCTTCTTTCAATTCTTTCAGGTTTGGTTTGAATAAAGTAACTCCTTTGTAAGCCAGGAAATTGTCTTTCTTCGGATCCACAGTTGTCGGGATTTGCTTTTCAGCTGCCCATTTTACCACTTCACTGATAATCTTCGGAGTAAGCACCCCTTTGTTATAATCTTCGAAAATAATCGCATCAATGACTTCATTCGTTAAAACGGAATTGATTTTTTCCAGGAAGGAATTTTCTTCAGCAATGGATAAGGAATGCGTATCTTCAGCATCAATGCGCAATAAATGCTGATTGTTTCCAATTACCCTGGTTTTTACCGTCGTAACGCGCTCCGAGCTTTTCAAGATCCCATCAGAAGCCATTTCCAAACCGGAAAGCAAATCTGTGAGATCGTTTCCTTTTTTATCATTCCCGACAACCGAACAAATGATCGGTTCTGCACCAAGTGATTGAAGGTTCAATGCCACATTTGCTGCTCCGCCCAGTCGCTGCTCTTCCTTTCCCAAACTAATGATCGGAACGGGAGCCTCGGGACTGATGCGGTTTACTTTTCCCAGCATGTATTCATCAATCATTACATCACCAATCACTAAAATGCGTTTGGTTTTGAATGCCGCAAGTATTTCGTGTATTGTCATTTAGTTCAATTCTGCTAATGCGTTTGCAACACGTTTCATTGCTTCCGTTAAGGTTTCTTCAGAAGCTGCATACGAGATCCGCATACAATTGCCATCGCCAAAAGCCTCTCCTGAAACCAATGCAACTCCTTTATCCAGGAGGTACATACACAAATCTTCCGCACTTTGGATTGTCGTTTCTCCATGCTTTTTACCGAAAAAACTGGAAATATCCGGAAACACATAAAATGCTCCGCCCGGTTTATTTGTTTTCACACCCGGCATTTTATCCAATGCTTCCAAAACCAATGCACGCCTGTTCTCAAAAGCTTTCACCATATCTTTCAAAATCGCTGGATCTGCATTTACTGCTGCAATAGTTGCCCGTTGTGCGATGGAACAAGTACCGGAAGTAAACTGACCCTGAATTTTATTACAAGCATCTGCAATTTCCTTCGGTGCACCAATGTATCCGACCCTCCAACCTGTCATTGCCCAAGCTTTCGAAACACCATTCACGGTTACAATTTGTCCGCGAACATCTTCAAATTGTGCCATGGAGTGATTGTGTCCCACGAAATTGATGTGTTCGTAAATCTCATCAGACATCACAATCATACCTGGATTCTCTTTTACCACATCTGCCAATGCCCGTAATTCCTCTTTGGTATAAACCGTTCCTGTAGGATTACAAGGAGATGAGAACATCATCATTTTTGTTTTCGGAGAAATGGCCTTTCTGAATTGCTCCGGGGTGAATTTAAAATCATTTTCGATCGTTGTAGCCACAACTACGGGAACACCACCGGCAACTTTCACGATTTCTGCATAAGAAACCCAATACGGTGCGGGAATAATTACCTCATCTCCCGGGTTAATCGCTGCCATCACCAAATTAGCTATGGATTGCTTTGCACCGGTAGAAACAACAATATTTTCGCGTTTGTATGGAATTCCGTTATCACGGTTAAACTTATTTGCTATTGCATCTCTCAAATCATCGTATCCCGGAACAGGTGTGTAAGTAGTAAAATTCTGTTCCATAGCCTCTCCGGCTGCTTTCTTAATAAAATCCGGAGTGTGAAAATCAGGTTCTCCCAAACTTAATGAAATGATGTCTTTTCCCTGTGCACGTAATTCTCTGCTTTTTCGAGACATGGCCAGGGTAGCCGACTCTTCCATTTCCAATACGCGATTTGATAATTGAATCATAAAACTGCTTCGTTAATGAGTCCCAAATTTAGGGATAATTCAGAATATCGGTGCAATAAATCGGGAATAGTTCGCTACCAAAAATTCATAAAACCAGGATGAATGAATTTATAGTATACCGTACCGGGTTAACCACGAAGATCACGTGGAAACAACAGTACTTGGATGCATTGTACAAGATTAACCACAAAGGACCCCTGGAACACGAAGAGAATTTGCAGGATGAATATTTGATGACTTCACAGGATCAGTCATTGAAATACATTTCAGTTTTCTTCTTTTACACTAATTTACATTGCTTTAAATACAGTGAAATACGTGTGATCTATCTTTATGAAAACACGAAAAAAATATGAAATCATTTTTAATCGGGATCACTGTTTTAGCTTCTCTTTACAGTGCCCAAAATCTCAAGGTCACGACAGTAAAAGTTCCTCTCGCAACAAGTAATGATTGGGAAGACACTGTTGTATATGGTCCGCAACTTCCCTGTTACTACAACAATGCCGTCAGTGAATACGTGCGGCGTATTTTCCAGGATAGCAGAGGATTCCTGTGGTTCGGCACCAATTCGGATGGTTTGGCCCTATTCGATGGAAACAAACTTTCTTACCTGAATACCCGGGAAGGACTGAGCGGTTCACAGGTTACCGGCATTATCGAAGATAAACAAGGAAGAGTTTGGTTCTCGACCAATAATGGAGTTTCAAGGTATGACCTTTCCGCAGAACCGGGAGAAAACTTTCAAAATTTCGGAGAACAGGAAGGATTGTGCGATAAAAGCACCTGGAGCATTTTCCAGGATAGCAAAGGAACTATTTGGGTCGGTACATTCAGCGGATTATGCCAGTTTAACGGGAAAAAATTCGAAACTGTTCCTATTCCGAATGCAGAAAAAAGCTGGATCCGATCGATCACGGAAGACCACGCAGGAAATATGTGGTTTGCTACTGCAAACAAAGGGGCATTTAAATTTGACGGCAAGCGTTTTCAGCAACTTTCGGTAAAAGATGGTCTGTGTTCGAATGACCTGACTTGTGTTATACAGGACAAAAAGGGAAACATGTGGTTTGGTTCGATGGACAATGGAGTAAGTAAATACGGGCTTTCGAAAAAAAACAAACCGGTCTTTACCCATTTCAACTCTAAAAACGGGATCGGAGGTGATGAAGTCTGGACGATTTATGAAGATCAGAAGGAAACGATCTGGTTTTCCTGTGAAGGATTCGGAGTATATCTTTACCAGAACGAAAAAATGTACCACTTCAATGAAAAGCAGGGACTTCATATGGGAGCAGTACAGGCATTTTACCAGGACCGCTTCGGATTGTTTTGGATTGGAGGTGGCGGAGGTTTGGTCCGATTCACCGGGGATTCTTTTCAGTCGGTAACAAAAAATGGTCCGTGGGATGACGGATGCTGATTGGCCGAATGAGAAACAGACCGCGTTCGCCAAAGCTATAGCGGTAGCGAAATGAGAATGAGAATGAGAATGAGGGCCAAATGAAAAAATGAGTGTAGGATGTTCTCATCCAGCACTGTCATATTAATCGATGTTTTTCACTTTCACGAAGATGTGTTTGGTGTTTTTATTGGACGTTTCCCGAATGTCGATCTCAAATTCATCAGTACTTTTAATGAGCGGAAGTAATTTTTGAAACCCATAATTCCGTGGATCGAAATCGGGTTTCTTTTTCAATAGAAAATTTCCCAGTTCTCCAAGAAACATCCAGCCGGTTTCATCTGCCAGATCTGTCACACTTTCTTTCAATAATGCAATCAGATCCTGATCAACCGTA
>CBFGPJ010000043.1:0-11397 GCA_965650615.1 uncultured Fluviicola sp.
ACCGCCTGGAACAACCTTCAAACACAATTAAAACAAGCTCCGGTCCGCAAACTCAATACCCGATGGATCTCTTCAATTGCTGCAATCCTGGTCATCTCTTTTGGTGCTGTTCTCTATTTTCTGAATTCAGAAGAGCAAAACACCATTTTCATCGCAGGGAAAGAAAAAAAGAACATTGAACTGAACGACGGAACCGATATTCAATTGGCAGCACATTCAAGTGTGGAGCTGGCAACTGATTACGGAAAGAAAAACCGCTCTCTGAAATTAAACGGATCCGGCTATTTCTCTGTGAAACACAGTAAAAAACTGCCCTTTATCATTGATGCCGGACCCATTCACATCAAGGACCTCGGAACAAAATTCGATGTGAAAACTGCCGACGATACCATTTACGTACGAGTTGACGAAGGAATTGTAGTGATCTACGATAACAAAGGAATGCAACTCACACTTCATGCAAATGAAAGTGCACATTATGTTATTTCAAGTGGTGATCTGAAACTGGACGTCCTGACAGAAAACCTCAAGAAACAGTACAAAACGATTTTACTTGATAATCAGCGCCTGGAAGATGTAGTGAATCTTCTCAACCAAACGTACAAAGTGAATATCCGCATCGACAACCCGGCGTTGAAGAATTGCAGGATTACGACCGAGTTTTTAAATGAAGACCTGGATACTGTTCTAATGGTGATCTCTCAAACACTCGAAGTAACAATCCTGAAAGAAAAGAATAATGTCTACGTGATTAAAGGATTGGCATGCATACAATAATCCGTTTTTTCTGCATTATTAGTCTTTGCTGCATTGCTGCTTTTCATTCGAATGCGCAAACTCCTTACCTCGAAAAAGAAGTAACCGTTCGATCGGGAAATTATTCCTATGAAGAATTGTTCCGGCAAATATCCAATCAAACCGGAGTCGTGTTCTCGTACACCGGTTTCGACGATAAGCAACGGGCAGCAGTGAAATTTGACAAACAACCACTCCGGATTGTTTTAAACACCCTTTTCAATAGTGGAAACTGCAGCTACAAACTGAAAGGAAAATACGTCATTATCAATTGCAAATCTGCGCCAAAACCGAAGGCCGACAATCCAGCTTCCAGCAATTCCAACCTGGTGCTGAACGGTTACATTCTGAATGCGGAAGATTCATCGGAAATAGTGGAATCAAGTGTTTATCTCCGCCAAAGCAAACAATCGGCGCTAACCAACGAATACGGGTATTTCAATATGTCGTTCCCGAAAACAGCAGATGTACTTTCCATTTCCGTAGCAAAGGAACATTTCAAAGACACCACCGTTGTCATATTCTCCAAACAACAAAATACACTGGTCATTTACCTGGAGCCTAAATCAGCCCCTATGAGTGTTACGATGGATTCCGTACGCGTAACCGTTTCAATCGATTCCATAAAATCCTCAGACACCCCGATTAAAGATACCACCCCATACGTAAGCCCGTTTTGGAAGCGGTTCGGAGAACACCGTGCAAACCTGAGGAATATCTCGGATACCTTGTTCACGAATGTTTCATTTTCACTTGTTCCGCCAATAAGCACCAATCGCTTGCTTTCCGTGAACACCGTGAATAAATTCTCATTCAATTTGCTGGTCGGCTCCTCCAAAGGAATTGATGTTTTTGAATTGGGAGGCCTGGTCAATTTCGATTATGGAAATGTACGGTACGTGCAGATCGGCGGTTTGGCAAACCTGGTTTCCGGAACATCTTCAGGTGTTCAATTGGCCGGGCTCGTAAATACTGTTGCAAAGGATGTAAGCGGTGTCCAGGTTGCCGGTTTGGTAAATCTCGATGGTGGCAAGGTAAAACACGTACAGGTCGCCGGAATTGCGAACGTAGTAAAAGATACGGTAACTGCGGTACAAATTGGTGGAATTGCAAACCTGAACAGATCGTATACCCGGGGAATTCAGGGAGCGGGAATTTATAATCAGACGAAAAACATGCAAGGAATCCAGCTTACAGGAATTGCCAATCTCGGCGATACCGTATCAGGAAGTCAAATTGCAGGATTGGTGAATACCGGTCGGGTCATCAATGGATTCCAGCTTTCAGGTCTGATCAATATCGCCCAAAAGGTGAATGGTTCGCAGCTAGGTTTCCTGAATGTCACCGATTCAATTTCCGGAGTACCGGTCGGATTTTTAAGCTTCGTAAAAACAGGATATCACAAAGTTGAACTTGCCTGCGATGAAAATTTACTGGGAACACTCAGTTTCCGGACAGGCGTTGACGCATTTCACAACATACTCCTTGGCGGAGTTCAAATGGCAAAAGGGCGTTCATTGTGGACAATTGGTTACGGAGTAGGATCTGCTCTTCGATTGGGAAGAAAATGGTATTTGGACCTGGACCTTACAGCGCAACACCTGTATTTGAACAGCACCGATTTCACGTACAATATGCTCACAAAAGGTTTCCTGGGGATCGAATACCGTTTTGGGAAAAATTTCAGTATTGCGGCCGGACCAACACTCAACTGGTATAGTTCGGAAAGTGCTGACCCTACTCTCGATCCGATCTGGGACAG
Organism: uncultured Fluviicola sp.; assembly: GCA_965650615.1. Classification (GTDB taxonomy): domain Bacteria; phylum Bacteroidota; class Bacteroidia; order Flavobacteriales_D; family Crocinitomicaceae; genus Fluviicola. Next base: position 2,558 of record CBFGPJ010000043.1, read on the forward strand.
AATCAAACAACATCCCCTTTCCAGTTCTGTGAATGGCAGCTTTTCCAATCAATTATGGATCGGAGGGAAATTGGCTTTACGGTTCTTTTAAGATTACCTAAACTTTGTGAAACACATTTTTATCCTCCCCCTTTCATCCCCCTCCAAAGGGGGAGCTCCCAACTTCCCTTTCAAGGAAAAAATCATTCCAGATTTAGATTTGGATTTTCGAAGATAAACTCAATTTACTGAATGGATCCTCAATTCCCCCTTTGGAGGGGGATATTAAGGGGAGGACATGATAAATTGAAAAATAAATTCCCATTCGCATAGGGGTAAACTCAATCTGAATTGTCATAAAGACAACTAACAAATAAAAGTCATTATGAACAATTTAAAATTGATGATCCCGATGCTTTTGATTCTGGCGGGCTCATTCACATCCTGCAAGAAACACTTGTTTAATTCCATTAAAGGAAAAGGAGAAACTGTCACTGAAACGCGTACGTTGAGTGGTTTCAATAAAATCTCATTGGATATTGATGCAGATATCTATTACACACAGGATTCGGTTTATTTCGTTGAACTTTCTGCGCAGCAAAATGTGTTGGATGTCATTACAACCGAGATCAGTTCCGGAGAATTGGAAGTTGACTCGAGAAAGTGGATCCGTAAACACAATGGTATTAAAATCATCATCCACTCACCTGACCTTTATGCATTGGATATCAGCGGAAGCGGAAACATTGAATCATCTTCAGACATTTCAACGACAACACTGGAATTGAATATCAGCGGTTCGGGAAATATCAAACTGGCTTCCGTTTATAGTGCAGAGTTAGAAGCAAAAATCAGCGGGTCAGGAAATATAGCTGCTTCAGGTGGAACAGCAACAAACCAAAAAGCAAGCATCAGCGGGTCCGGAAATATTGAAATGGATGGGCTCATGGTAAATCATTCGGATGCGAAGATCAGTGGCTCCGGAAACATTTCAGTTTGGGTTTTGGACCAATTGAAAGCGACCATTTCCGGAAGCGGTGATATTCGATACAAAGGGAATCCGGTTGTTAATACAACAATCAGCGGATCCGGGTCAGTGATCCATATTTAATTCACACAAAACAAAACGCATTAAATTATTGGCATCATAAGTAGGCGACGCATCGCGTGCCTACTTATGATTGCGAAACAAAAATCAACATTATGTTCCAAAAAAAATTAACGAAATTCTTCGTATTGGGATTGCTTTGTTTTATTGTCAACACCTGTTTCTCCCAAACACAAACAGTTCGCGGCACAGTTGTCGACAATATTTCCCAGTCTTCCATCCCGGGTGCAATTGTCAAAATCACCGGCCTGGATTCTGTGATCCATGCCGTCACTGATGAGGACGGTAAGTTCACCCTGCTTCGTGTTCCGGTTGGAAGCAGAATGATTGAAATCACTGCTACCGATTACAAACCGGTGATTATGCAAAATGTCACTGTAAATGCCGGGAAGGAATTGGTACTGACCATTCAAATGGAAGAAGACCTCGAAAGTATCAGCGAAGTGGTTGTCACTGCTAAAACGGATAAGAACAGTCCACTGAACGAGCTTTCCGTTGTCAGTACCCGAACATTTTCGGTAGAAGAAACGCAGAAATTTGCTGCAGCAGTAAACGATCCTGCACGAATGGCTACCTCTTTCGCAGGAGTTGTAACAGCAGGCGACGGAAACAATCACATTTCGATCCGGGGAAATTCACCCAACGGTATTTTGTGGCGTATGGAAGGTGTGGAAATCCCGAACCCGAACCACTTTTCAAATGTTGGAACGGCCGGTGGCGGAATTTCAATCTTAAGTGCACAATTGATGAGTAATTCCGATTTTTCAACCGGAGCTTTTGCGGCGGAATATGGGAATGCACTTTCCGGAGTATTCGACCTGAGATTGAGAAAAGGAAACAATGAAAAACGCGAATATACGGTCCAACTCGGAGTACTTGGACTGGACGTTGCCACGGAAGGCCCGTTCAAAAAAGGATACGAAGGGTCATACCTCATTAATTATCGTTATTCGACCTTAAATATCCTTGGAAAGATCGGAGTTCCTATCGGAGACGCAAATACCAATTTCCAGGATCTGTCCTTCAATTTTTATCTTCCAACCAGGAAACTTGGAAAATTTACCGTTTTTGGTTTTGGCGGATTGAGCTACCAGACGACCACCGCTGAAAAAGATTCTCTTCGCTGGCAGGAAGACGATTTTCTCCGGTTAAATACCAATTTCTACAGCAACACCGGAGCAGTTGGAATTACGAACACCAAACTTTTCAGCAACAAATCCTACTTAAAAACAGCTTTGGTATTTTCCGGGACCGAAAACGGTTACAAACAAGATGAGCTGCAAGACGATTACAATTCACTGGTACGGGAGTATGAGCAGCGTTTTTTGCAGAACAAACTGACACTTTCAAGCACATACACGCAAAAAATAAATGCAAAGCATAACATCCGGACCGGATTTATCCTGAATCACCTTGGTTATCACTTAAAGCAGAGTGATATGGGTGACTCGACAGTTTTAATGGAACAAATCAATGAAAAAGGCGGAACCGAAACCATGCAGGTATTTTTCCAATGGAATGCCCACCTCACTGAAAAACTGACAACGAATGTCGGAGTTCATTACTTTCAACTATTCCTGAACAACAGTAATTCGATTGAACCACGTGCTTCCATTCGTTATGATTTTCATCCGAAGCACCACCTCACACTGGGTTATGGTTTACACAGTCAGCTACAGCCTATTGGAGTTTATTTTGTAGAGCGAAACGAAAACGGAACAACTACGCTTCCAAACCGCAACTTAAAATTGAGCAAAGCACATCATGCTGTTTTTGGGTATGACTTTGTGGTCAATGATCACGAACACATTAAAACAGAAGTTTATTACCAGCATTTGTTTCATGTTCCGATCAGTAAAGATCCGGCAAGCACCTATTCTATTTTGAATTCTACGGATGGATTCCCCTCTGATTCGTTAAGTAACTCCGGGCTTGGAAAAAATTATGGGATTGAATTGACTTATGAGCGCTTCCTGTTCAAAAACCTGTATTATTTACTTTCTGCTTCATTGTACGAATCCAAATACAAAGCAGCAGACGGAAACTGGTACGATACGCGTTTCAATACCAATTATGCAACTTCATTAACCATCGGGAAAGAATGGAATTTAAAGAACAAAAAGGGGAAAAACAGGACCCTTGGTTTTAATATCAAGTCCATATATGTTGGAGGTTTCCGCTATACACCGATCGATCTGAATGCATCCATCGCAGCCGGTGAAACGAAATTTGTGACAACGCAAACATATCACAAAAGAATGCCTGATTATTACCGTTTGGATATTCGTCTAAGTTTGAAACGCAATTACAAAAGGCTTACAAGTACGGTAGCATTGGATATTCAGAATACAACAAACAGGAAAAATGTAGGCGGGCAATATTTCGACAAAAAAACCGGAGAAGTGAAGTATTGGTATCAGACGCCCTTACTGCCGGTGTTGAGCTATCGTTTGGAGTTTTGATGATCATTCTCCCCCTTTGGAGGGGGATAAAGGGGGAGGATTTTATAAATTATTGGAAGCAAATTCAAATTGTGTATCTTAATACTATGTCTAACAACTATTACAATCCTGGTTTGAAAGAATTTGCACACGAACTTCGTTCGGAAACAGTTTCCAGGGCAGAAAAGTATTTATGGAAACATGTTCTTTCAAGAAATCAACAGGGTGTGAAATTTAAAAGGCAACGCCCAATTCTATATTTTATCGTGGATTTTTTCTCTCAGGAAATTGGATTAATCATTGAAATCGATGGGAATTCTCATATCAATAAAGGTGATTATGACAAAATGAGACAAAACAAACTGGAAGCTCTTGGTTACACGATTATTCGTTTTTCGGAAGGAGACGTAATCAATAACTTGGGAGATGTGATCATACAAATTCAACATGCGATTCATTGCTTAAGAGAAGAGAAAAACATTTAAATTTTTCCTCCCCCTTAGTCCCCCTCCAAAGGGGGAACAGAAATTTCTTTTTGTTTCGAATTCACCAAATAAACCCCTCCTACAATCACGATCATTCCCAAAAACTGGGAAATATGGAATTTTTCGTGGTTCAGGAAAACACCTAAAATCACCGCGACAATCGGGATCATGTAGGTAACTGAACTTGCGAACATCGGTGATTTCAGAGCAATGATCTGGTTAAATAAAAGCAAAGCCAAACAAGTCCCGAAGACACTTAAAATACTGATATAACCCAACGCTTCAAACGCATGCTCATTGGTTTTAAGAACGGAAGAGGTATCTAAACTCAATGTTACGATCCAAGCCGGGATTGACAGGAAAGTAAAGGATAAGGAAGCAATTTCCAGGGATTTGAATTCACTGAGTTTGAATTTGATCGTATTTAAACTCGTGGCATACATGAGTGTTGCCAGCAAAATAGCTCCCACATGCAGCATTGAAATTTCAAGCGGGCCATTGTTCAAAATTCCCACCAGGATACAAATTCCGGTAAATGCAATGAGCAACCCGATTACCTGTTTCAAACGGATCTTCTGTTTAAAGAACAAAAAGCCAAGGATCAACGTGAAAAACGGGGTGAAACTGTTGAGCATTCCTGCCAAACCTGAAGACAATTTTGTTTCGGCGAACGTGAATAAAAATGCAGGAAGGAAATTACCACATGTACCAACAACCAATAAGTAAACAACCTGTTTCCAATGCTTAATCTTGCGCAGGTTCATCAAACCGAAAGGCAGCATGACCAAACCGGCAATTGCCATCCGAAGCGCTCCTACCTGTGAGTCAGAGAAAATATGTCCTCCGACCTCATCATACATTCCCCGCTTCATCAAAATAAATGAAGCTCCCCAAATAAGTGCTAAAATGAATAAGGTAAGCCAGCTGCGCAGATCTTTACTCATCGGACGAGTTTTCGATTTCCTGTTCCTTTTTAGAAGATTCCGTATAAGCGTTTCGTGCGTTGCTCATCCTGAAGCGAATTGCAACCAATGCGGGTAAACCAATATGAATGAGTACGAACAACACGTATCCGATCGGTTTTAATTCGAAACTTGTAGGAAATACTCCTTTTACAAGTGCCTTGTCCAAACCAAAACCGAAGAAATAACTTAGTGTAACTTTCGATTCCACTTGGAAATGCACCAGGTCATGGTCGTAGTGAATGATTCCGTCATACATCGGAATTGGAACAAAAACACATAGAACAAGCAACAATACTCCAATGATAAATCCGAGCAAAATTGGTCTTTTCAATAACATTCCCATTAGTTCAGGGCTTTAAATCCTTCCGAAAAAAACACACGATCGCGGTTCACACGTTCCTCTAATCCAGCTCTGAATTCCCCATACTTTCCTTCCGGAATACAGTTTACAGGAAAGAACAACTGCAAATCTTCAATGTACTCAAAATAAAGCGTCTGCTGATGTGTCTCAATCCGTCTTAATCCGGAAAAGAATAGCAAACGGACTTCCCGGTCTGCCACAACAACTGCTTTGTGCGTAATTCCAACCCGGAACCAGGATTGTGCAATTGCCAAAAAGGCAAATTGGTCGAGTACCATAATTCCATACACAACAGCCACCGGCCAGGCTTCAGTTGTAAGAGACAATACAGTGATCATACAGAAAAGCGCAATCAATGCTTCTATGATCAAAAACAAGCGCACCTGCTTTTTACGCTCTTCCGAAACAGGTGTACTCCATAAAAAACGTTCGGGTTTCCGGGTCATGGTAACCCCTACCCAACGGCTTACGGACCTGCGAATAATCAGCAAAAGCAGCAAGGTCGAAATCCCGATGAATATTTCGAATTTGAATGGAAGTTCCGCTATCGGGATATTGAAAAAATGAATATCAAACGCAACAAAAATGATAAATGCGAAGGCCGGAAAAGAAAAGAAGATCAGTAAACTATTTATGGAACGATTCATCGATTATTGGATCATTTTAATCTTTGCTTTCAACTCTTCTATTTTGCGTTGAGCCGCTGCAATTTTACCTTCCACTTCTTTTTTCAATAAGTCCGCCCCTTTCGATTTCGCGAAGAAACCAAGGTTGTTCTCAAATTGTAAAATATCCGATTTCAGTTTGTTTATCTTATCGTGCAGGTCATATTTTTCACGTGCCAATGCTCGTTCTGCATTCGGATCAGCTTTCATGGTATCCAAACGTGCCTGGAACAACATTTTTTCCTGCTCGGCACCCTCCAGCTTCAATTTCTTATAATGCGAATCCAACGCTTCTTTATAAGCATTAAACACCCGGTCTTTTTCTTTCATCGGAACATGACCGATCTCGTTGAATTCCGTAGCAAAACTCTTTAACAAAGTCATCGCTTCCTTTTTATCTTCCGGAATCGTCGCTGCTTTGATGCGGTCAATCAGCTCCATCTTTTGAGTTAAATTCCCCTCAAATTCTTTATCCTTCGAACTGAAATGAGCTTGTTTTGCTTCAAAGAAATGGTCACATGCCGCACGGAATTCTTTCCACAACTTTTGCTCAAAGCGCTGACCAGCACTTCCCAGCTCTTTCCAGTCTTTTTGAATTGCCAGGATCTGATCCGTTGTTTTTTTCCACTCAGTTGAATGTTTCAGTTCTTCCAGTTTATCAACCAATTGTTGTTTTTTGGCAGCAACTTCATCAAATTTTCCTCTGACAGAATCAAAGAACGCTTTCTTTTTAGCGAAGAATTCATCACAGGAAGCACGGAATTCCTTCCAAACCTCTTCATTCTCTTTACGCGGACCAAAACCGATTTTTTTCCATTCTTCCTGTAAAGCCAACAAGGAAGCCGTTGCCGTATCCCAATCTTTCGTACTGGTTGATGCAAAATCTTTCACCAATTCAGCTGCTTTTCGTGCAATCTCCTTTTTCAATTCCAGGTTTGCGGCCAATTCGGTACGCTTTTCATCATAGAAAGCCTGAATTCGGGCATAAACCGCACGAACAGCATCCCAATAAGCGTTTTTCAGACTTTCCCAGGCATCATTTCCAACGGGTCCTGTTTCGTCCCATTCGTTTTGAAGTGTTTTAATCGCCTGCTCTACATCTTTCACATGTTCCACCTTCGACAAATCCTGGATTCTGCGGATCACATCCAATTTCAATTGGTGATTCCGGTGCAGATCGTGCTCACGCAGTTCACGGTAAATCTTGATATGATAAAAGAATGTTTCCAGTAAACGTGAGTACTCGGATTGAATATCCTGGCGCTTTTCACGCGGGATGTCTCCAACCTCTTTCCAGGCGTCGTGGATCTCTTTGTATGCAGTCATGGCTGCACCGATATTCTCTTCTTTTTCGACAACGTCTTTAAGTCGCTCCAACAAAGCTTTTTTACGGCGCAGGTTGGATTCTTCGGCTTCTTTTTTTGCTTTTTGCAATCCACCTTTACGATCACGGAATTCGTTATACAAGTTATAAAACTCTTCTCTCACAGGATCAGCAGTACGTTCTTCAACCGGTTCGCCTTTTTCCTGAGCTTCCAGTTGTTTGATCTGGAACTGACGATCCTCTTCCAAAACCACATCCTCAAAATGATTCCGTAATTCACTCACTTCGCGCGCTACAGCGAGCGCATCTTCCTGCTGCACGAGATTTTTTAACGACTCTAATAAACTTGCCTTTTCCATGATAACGCTATTAGTGGTTCCTCAATTTACAAATATTTAACCAACTACAGTTGACATTTCGAAATTTGTCAATGAAACAAAGCGTTCAATACGCGCTTCGATCTCATCTTTTGTAATTTCTACCAAACGTTGTGTTCCGAATTTTTCAACACAGAACGATGCTAATGCAGAACCGGCAATAATTGCACGTTTCATATTTTCAAAAGAAGCATCATCTGTTGATGCAATGTACCCGATAAATCCACCTGCAAACGTATCTCCCGCTCCGGTCGGATCAAATACATCTTCCAATGGCAAAGCCGGTGCGAAGAATACTTTTTCGTCCTGGAACAACAATGCCCCGTGCTCACCTTTCTTGATGATCAATGTCTTTGGTCCCATCTCACGGATCACACGGCTTGCCTTCACCAATGAATATTCTCCGGACAACTGACGTGCCTCTTCATCATTAATGATCAATACGTCGATCAGTTTCAACGTTTGTTTCAAATCATCCAATGCGATGTCCATCCAGAAGTTCATCGTATCCATTGCAATCAACTTCGGTCTTTTAGTCAAACGCTCAATTACCTGGCGCTGTACCTGGGGACTTAAGTTTCCTAACATCAAATATTCAGCTCCCTGGTAAGAATCCGGAATGATCGGATCAAAATCGCCCAATACATTCAATTCGGTAACCAGGGTATCTCTTGAGTTCATATCATTGTGGTAACGACCCGACCAAAAGAACGTTTTTTCATTTTGTTTGATCTGCAATCCTTCCAATGCAACGCCCTTAGAACGAAGCAAATCCAAAGTTTCCTGTGGGAAATCACCTCCAACTACAGAAACAATGCGTTGATCTTTTATAAAGTTTGAAGCAGACAATGCAATAAAAGTACCTGCACCACCTACAATCTTATCTGTTTTTCCGAATGGCGTTTCGATTGCATCAAATGCCACACTACCAACTGTCAATAGACTCATTTTCTTAAATTATTTGGGCAAATGTACGCAATAATTTAGGTATAAGTTATCTGGAACTCATTAACTATTTACGTATCTTCCATGAGTTTTAACCGGGACTGTTTTAAATTTTAAAATAAATTAATGGAATTTCGTTTTTATTTTAACAAATTTTAAACTCTTGATTTTTCGGTACACTTCTTGTTTA
>CBFGPJ010000044.1:0-11335 GCA_965650615.1 uncultured Fluviicola sp.
GATCTGCTTATTGATTAATTCATATCAGAAGAAACTCTTATTTAGTATTAGTTGCGTCTGAAATGGGGTTTATACCAGTAGTATCCACGGAATAAATTAGTTTGACACCTTGGGTTACTGTAGCTTCGCCGATGGTGTTCATGTTCTGTTGAGCTGTAACTGCATTCTCAAAGAGAATTCCGAGACTATGCGCCATAGCTTGGTATACACTGGCTAATGCCATTGCCGGTGCATCTGCCATAACTTTTACGTTCGACTGGGTGACCGCGTCCGTAATTTGAGGATTTACTGTTGAATTCTCTGCCATAATGAAAGTAATTTGATGAATAATGGAAAAATGAAAGATTATTTGCCGACCATTTTTAAAGCATTTTCGGCTTCAGCAGTCAGTTGTTTGATTGAATGAAGGTAACAGGACGAAGATTCCTGGATTGCCTTCAGTACAATGTCCACATTCTGAATGACCACAGCATCGTTCTTGCTGTTCGGATTCGTGATTTCAGCTACTGCTTTCGCAGTTGATGCCGTCAGAATTTGTTGTAAGGCCTGCTGACTTGCAACCATTTGTTGCATGAGCAAATTGACATTGAAGACAAATCCGGAAAGCAACGTTTGTTGCAATACTTCCGTAGTGTTTGCCATTAGTGCGTCGTGAGACGGGTGAGTGTTTGTTGTCATAGTGGTATTTAATTGGGTGTCAATTTAATCAATGTTTGCCAAATGACAATTTTTTGTTGAATGAATTAAGCGACGGTTTACTTATTATCGAGACTTTGTGTATTCTGTGTTCACTGCATCGACGGGCACTTATGCGTCCCATACGTACAAAATACACAGCAATCACCGTTTTTCGGAAGAAGTTCGATGTGACACTTTTCACAGGTGTAACGAATCAGGCAAACATCTGTGGGCAGGATTTCCTGTTTTTTGTAACCGCATTCCGGGCAGGTAATGACGGAAGTCAAAGAGGAATTTTTGGTCTGGGATTCTGTCTCTTTCACTATCCGTTCGTTTTTCGTTGAACAGTTTACCAGGAAAAAAGTCCCGATGAGGAACAAAAGTATTTTATCGATCAGCATATAAATATCCTGTAAGTTTTCATTTTCAAAGTTAAGCGAATTCTACCTCATTCTGTTTTCTGTTTCTGTTTCTCAATCTGGAATCTATTGTGTATTATTGAAGTCATAGTATGATTACAAACATGAAAAACACCTTTCTATTCTTATTCCTGGCTTTCACGGGTACCCTATCGTTTGGGCAGAAAAATAAAGCGAAACAAACCGAAACTGCGAAACCATTTGTGTTGGGCGTAATTGATGAGATCCAATCCAAAGAATTAGGTGAAAAGCGCGTGGTGAATATTTACCTTCCGCAAGGATACAATCCGAATGATTCCATCAAATACCCGGTCATTTATTTGCTGGATGGTTCTGCAGATGAAGATTTCATTCACATTGCAGGATTGGTCCAATTCTACAATTTTGAATGGATCAACCAGGTGCCAAAATCAATTGTTGTTGGAATTGCTTCAGTTGAAAGACAGCGGGACTTTACCTTTCCTTCGACTATTGAAGAACAGAAAAAACGCTTCCCGAAAACCGGGCATTCGGATAAATTCATTGCATTTATTGAAAAAGAATTGCAGCCGTTTATGGCAAATAAATACAAGGCAACTACAGACAAAACACTGATCGGGCAATCGCTGGGTGGATTATTTGCAACGGAAGTGCTCTTAAAAAAACCGACTCTTTTCAACCGCTATATTATCATTAGCCCGAGTTTATGGTGGGACAACGGCTCACTTTTAAATCTGAATTCAGAACTGTTGTCAGAAGGCTTTAACCAACAAACGGATATTTATGTTGGTGTAGGGAAAGAAGGCTTGACCCCCACTGAACCTCCGCGTGTAATGGAAGTGGATGCGAATCTCCTGGCCGATAAACTGAAAGGTTCCAAAAACGGGCATGTCAAGATTTTCTTCGATTATTTACCGCTCGAAAATCATGCGACCATTATGCACCAGGCAGTGATGAACGCATTCCAGCATTTGTATACCGTTCCGGAAGAGTAAGGAACTGTTCCTTGCTTTGATTTACCAAAACTTCTATAAATACTCGCTAAGAAAATGTAAAGGATTTCGCCCTGATTGCTCTAATTTGGAGTAATCAGTCAGTGAAGTATTCTCAAATCAGGTGCATTCGTTCATGACTGGTTTCACAACCGCCTTCTTAAAACGATGTGCTATGAATAGAAAACTATTTTCCATTTTCGTCCTTTTTGGTTTATTGACCCTGACAGCTTGTTATACGATGCGTAGGTCAAAAGGTGGCGGCCAGATCAAAACGGTCCCTGCGCGAACTATTGATACTGCTGATGTTGCGTTAATGCCAGGTTATCAGATCGAGTTAGTTGCCAGCGAGTTTACCTTTCCTGCAGCTATTACTTTTGATGAGTCAGGGAATGCTTACGTTATAGAAACAGGATATTGCTACGGTGAAGTCTGGACGGTCCCGAAATTGATCCGCCTGAACAATGACGGCACCCGGACAACAATCGCTGAAGGAGGCAAAAACGGTCCCTGGACAGGTGTTGCTTATTATAAAGGACATTTTTACATTGCAGAAGGCGGAGCGCTTGATGGCGGGAAAATCCTTCGGATCTCAAAATCAGGAACGATCAAGGTACTGACGGATAAACTCCCCAGTTTCGGAGATCATCATACCAATGGTCCGGTGATCAAAGACGGTTACATTTACTTTGGACAGGGAACTGCAACGAACTCCGCGGTGGTTGGACCCGATAACGCTTCCTTCGGATGGTTGTCGCGCAAACCCGGTTTTCATGATATTCCCTGTAAAGACATCCAATTAAACGGGGTGAATTATCCGTCAGATAATGTATTGACGGAAAACCCGGATGATACGACGCTTACAGGACCATTTTCGGCATTCGGGAAATCAGTTTCCCCGGGACAAGTCATTAAGGGGGCTGTTCCCTGCACGGGTGCGGTTATGCGTATTCCGTTGGAAGGCGGAGAACCGGAGTTGGTGGCTTGGGGACTTCGAAATCCATACGGATTGGCGTTTTCCAATGAAGGGAAACTATTCATTACTGAAAATGGTTACGACGATCGGGGAAGCCGGCCTGTATGGGGAGCGGGTGATGTGCTCTGGGAAATTCAGACCGGTATGTGGTATGGCTGGCCGGATTTTTCAGAAGGGAAGCCTATCCAAAACGACGAAGAGTTCAAAGTGCCCGGTAAAGACAAGGTGAAACCGGTACTTCAAAAATACCCCAATGATCCTCCGAAACCAGCAGCAATCTTTGGAGTGCATTCTTCGGCTAATGGATTTGACTTTTCAACAAGCAATAAATTTGGGTTTGTAGGGGAAGCTTTCATTGCGGAGTTTGGTGATATGGCACCTGCGGTTGGTGATGTAGTGGTTCCGGTCGGGTTTAAAATAGTCCGTGTGGATGTTAAGACAGGTGTGATCCGTGATTTTGCAGTTAATGTGGGCAGGAAGAACGGTCCTGCATCCTGGTTGGGTACGGGAGGATTGGAACGGCCGCTTTCGGTTCAGTTTGATCCCAGCGGTGAAACCATGTATGTCGTCGACTTCGGGATCCTGAAAATGACGAAAGAAGGTCCGCAACCACAAGCAAAAACAGGTGTAATCTGGAAAATCAGGAAATTATGAAAAAGTTCTTACTAGTGGTGGTTATCGTGTGCCTCGGAACCATATTCTTCCCTTATTGCAGTATTCGCAAATCGGAACCGATAACCGGAAAGGAATTCGTTCCGTTGAATGAGCAAATAGCACATGGGGAACGCCTGTATATGCAATACTGTCAAAAGTGTCATCCGGCAGGTGAAGGTGGTCTTGGCATGGCGATCAATCCTGTTCCCGTTCCTCAATTTGTAAAACGTTTCCAGGTCCGTCATGGATTAGGAGTGATGCCTTCTTTTAAAAAAGATGAAATTTCCAAATCCGATCTGAAAGATATTTCAAAGTACATGCGGGCATGGCAGCATTACAAAGGAAAATGAGCTTTTTCAGATGTCAGTTGTCAGTGTGGTTGATCTTACTGACATTCCCGGCTATGTCCCAGGATTTTTCCGGTATCGTACGAAATGAAACGGGCGAACCTGTCCGGGCAAAGATCCGGGTATTGAATACAGAAACAGAAACCAGTTCAGGTCCCGACGGAATGTTCCGGATTACCGGGCTTCCGCCGGGTGAATACCTGTTGTCTGTTTCGTCTGCAACTACCGGTACACATGAATATTGGATTCATTTTCCGGATACTGTGAAACACGAGATTATCCTGGCAAGCAAAACTGTGACATTGGAGACCGTTACGGTATCTGCCACGAAACAGGAAACCTTGCAACGCGATTTTACAGGCAGTATCACAACCTTATCCGCAAGAGATGTGAGCCAATTCCGGCTGTGGAATACGGTAGAGCTGACAGCGATCGCTCCGAACCTTTTTGCAGGAAATCCGGGTGATAACCGAACGGTTACTTCTATCCGGGGAATAACATCCACTTCTTATGATCCGGCGGTAGCGACGTATATTGATGGGGTCAACCAGTTCGGATTGGATACCTATATTTCAGAATTGCTGGACGTGGAGCGAATAGAGTTCCTGCGTGGTCCGCAAGGCACACTTTATGGTCGTGGTGCGATGGGTGGCGTGATCAGTATTACAACAAAACAGCCAACAAATAAAACCAAGGGATTTGCAGAAGTAAACCTTGGTAATGTGGGGTTGCAGCGCTATAGCGCCGGAATTAGCACACCACTTGTCAAAAACAAGCTGTTTGCAGGTGCTTCGGCAGTATATCAATCCCGCGATGGTTTTTTCACCAATGATTTCAATCAGACGTCTTTTGATCAGCAGCAAAGTATCACAGCCAGTTACAATTTGAAATGCCTGGTGAACGAACGCTGGACAATTCGTGGCAATTTCAAGCAACATCATCACCGCAACAAAGGTGCCTTTCCGCTCTCACCAGGTAAAGAAGAAGCTTTTGAGCAGCCTTATCGCCTGAACCAGGATGCAGTTGCAAAAATGATCGACAATACACTGAACGGATCACTTTCGATTCATTATTTCGGGAAGAAATTCCATTTTGTTTCACAATCGACTTTTCAAACCAATCAACGTTATTATGATGGTGCTGTCGACGGCGATTTTTCTCCGATGGATGCCGTATCTATTTACAATAATTACGGAGACAAATGGAACCGGACGACTGTACCGGCCCAGGAATTCCGGTTTACTTCACCGGCAACTGCAAAGCGCCTGAAATGGATTGCCGGAACGTATTTGTTCTTCCAGGAAGCGTTTGTAAAACAAGCGGTCAGATATGGAAGTGATGCCTTACTGATCGGTGCGCCTGATACGGCATTTTCCGTTATTAATACTTCGCGGTTCCAAAGCGTTGGAAGTGCTGTATTCGGACAGGCTACACTGGTGCTGATCGACAAGCTGGAATTAACTGCAGGACTAAGATATGACCTCGAATACAAAACACAATCCGTGTTAAGTGAATACCAGAAAGATCCCGATCCGGAACCTCTTTTTGCTCTGCGTTCCGACACAACGGGGAAGGCACAATTTGCGGCTTTTTCACCGAAAGCAGGCATCCTTTACCGGATTAACGAAGCTTCAGCAGCTTATGCAAGTTATAGCAGGGGATTTCGTCCCGGCGGATTGACGCAATTATCGAACGATCCTTCTCAACCGCCCTTATATGCATTTGATCCTGAGTTCAGTGATAATTTTGAGGTGGGGATTCGCAGCAGTCTATTAAAGGATCGATTATACATTCACTTTGCGGCTTTTTATACCACTGTATTGAACGCCCAGTTACCAACGTTGATCCTCCCGGAGGCCATTACCGTGACCCGTAATGTGGGGAAATTGATCAGTAAAGGCGTTGAGGTGGAACTTTCAGCACTTCCGGTTAAACAGCTGGAAGTCCGCTACCAGTTCGGTTATACGGATGCACGGTACCGGTCGTTAGTGCTTTCTCAAAACGGGGAAGCCGTCCAACTCGATAATCGTCGTCAGCTTTTTACTCCTGACGTGACATCTTTGCTGGTATTTCAATATACCATTCCAACAAACAGTTCCCTGCACCCGATTTTACGGGCAGAATGGAAATACATCGGTAAACACTTTTTCGATCTGGCCAATAAAATTTCCCAGGAAGCATACAATTTGCTGAATGTGCGAGCCGGAATCGTTTACAAACAGTTCGAATCAGCGATTTGGGTACGGAACCTGACGGATACCCGTTTCATTGATTATGCGTACGACTTTGGAGCTGTTCATTTGGGAGCGCCAAGAACCTATGGTGTTTCGCTGATCTTTCGAATGGAATGAGGGGATGGATTTTTATTTGACTGCTAACGTGTTGTTTTTCAATATTATTGATTATCATTGAATTAAGATAATAAACTATTCACTGGAAGTATGAATACGCACACCGACAAAACACACAAGAAGAGTCAATCCGATGCTGTTTCTCAAAAAAAACGTACAGAGGGGGCAACTTTTCAACTGGTAGATAACCGCCCGGAAGCCATTGCTCAGCGAAAATTACAGGAGGCCGCAAATAATTCCAAACCAATACAAAAAATGACCGCTACCGCAGAGTTTTTTGAAAAACATACTGCGGATTCAGAAGAAGAGGCCATTGAGAAAAGCAAAACCAGAACAGGAAAATGGAAAACGAATTCTATCATGGATTTCGGAGAGGAGCGAACTCCTTTCAATTTTCAGAGTGATGCAACACTAAGCGGACCGTTTGCTGTTGCTGCAGATGGTTGGGACATTACAAAAATTCGTGGCGGTGCAGATTTTGAAGGGACTATTGCGGGTCGCTCGGGTTCGTTCACGGGTACCGCCTCCAAGAAAGCATTGGCTGGTGGAGGACATGTGGGAGAAGCGAATCACAGCGATGGGTTTAAAGATGGGATCACAGATGCTCCAAAAAGCATTTAACCGAGGATAGGTAGGCTTTCGGTTGAATTTCAGCCTTTCTTCAAAATCCCGTTTTTCACACTTTCATTGATCAGTTCTTTGGCATAAGACCAAATGCTCTCTGAACCTTCTTTCATGATGCTTTTCTTCTCATGGACCTTTTCATAATTCACTCCGAATTCGCTCCAGGTCCCGCCTTTATTGGAAGTATTTTGCAATAAAGGTTCCAGGCGGTCCATGGTACGGGCAAATTTGGCCTCATTTGTAATACCCGCTTCGAATTCTTCCCAAATTGCGATCAATTCTTCAGCTTGTTCTTTCGGAAGCATTCCAAAAATACGCTGTGCAGCCAGGCGTTCTTCATCCGAATTGGAATGGCTCTTTTCGGTATCATAAATAAAAGTATCTCCGGCATCTATTTCTACGATGTCGTGGATCAGGACCATTTTAATCACTTTCAGCAAATCAACGGGAACATTGGAATGTTCTGCCAGTACCAGGGCCATCATTGCCAGGTGCCAACTGTGTTCTGCGTCATTTTCATTCCGGTCGCTGTTGAACAGTTTTGTTTTACGCTGAATGTATTTCACTTTATCAATTTCCTTGATGAATTCGATCTGCTTCACTAAGTTTTCAGGAGTCATTGTTACCGGGATTTTACCGGTGTAAAGGTAATCCAATTCAAGCCGTGGATCAAGACAACAGATCAGTTTTAAGTGTCATTAACTCAAACTTGATTTTTTAGATTTCCTGGGATATCCTAAATTGTAGCAGGTATGCATGTAAAACACATTATTCAGAAAAGGATCATAAGGCATGAAAAATTTTGACGCACTCATTATCGGTTCCGGGCAAGCGGGGACTCCTTTGGCACACAAACTTGCCGATGAAGGATTCTCTGTGGCAATTATAGAGAAAAACACTGTTGGAGGAACATGTGTAAATACAGGCTGTACTCCTACAAAAGCCTATGTTGCCAGCGCCCGACGCATGTGGGAGACAGAACACTCAAAAGATTTGGGTATTTCTCTGAAAGGGAAGTCTTTTGCAGACCTTAAAAAGATTAAACTCCGTAAAGACCGGATAGTAGCAGATTCGGTCCAATCGATCCGGCAAAGTTTTCGGAGCAATGCTAAAATTACCCTGATCAAAGGTGAAGCATCTTTTGTGTCCGATCATGTTATCCGGGTAAACGGCAAAAAATATACGGCGCCGAAGATATTTATCAATACGGGTGCGCGCGCGTTAATTCCTGAGGAGTACAACAATGTGGAATACCTCACCAATGAATCCATTTTGAAACTGACGGAAGTGCCCAAACACCTGGTTATTATCGGCGGCAGTTACATCGGGCTCGAATTCGGACAGCTCTTCAGACGGTTTGGGAGCAAAGTAACGATCATTGAACGCTCCGACCAGATAATCAGTCGTGAAGACGAAGAGACAAGTAAAGTTATCCAGGAGAACCTGGAAAGTGACGGGGTAAAATTTATCAAACAAGCAGGCACTATTTCTGCAGAAGGTAAATCTGGGAAGATCCGGGTTAGCTATCGAACAGATGCTGCAGATCATGTTGTTTCTGCTACTCACTTGCTTTTGGCGATCGGGAGAATTCCCAATACGGATCAACTGAACTTGGCTGAAACAAAAATCAAGACCGATAAACGAGGATATATTACCGTAAACGATTACTGTGAAACAAGTGTGCCGGATGTATTTGCACTTGGAGATTGCAATGGAAAAGGTGCTTTCACACACACTTCGTACAATGATTTTCAAATTGTAGCATCGTATTTATTCGAGGAGAAAAAAAGAAAGATTTCAGACCGCATTCCAACCTACGGACTCTTTGTCGATCCGCCGCTTGGAAGGGTCGGCATGACAAAAAAAGAAGCGCTTGAGAAAGGACTGAAAATCAGGGAAGCGCGCCGGGAAATGTCGCAAGTAGCCAGAGCGATTGAAAAAGGGGAGACCAGGGGCTTTATGAGTATGCTCATCAATGAGAAGGACAATACCATTATCGGTGCTGCGGTATTAGGGGTCGGGGGAGATGAAATTATTTCAGGAATCCTGAACCTGATGGTCTCCGGTATTTCGTATACGGTACTTCGCGATACCGTTGTATTGCATCCTACCGTTTCCGAATTAATTCCCACAGCTCTGGAAAAGCTTACAGATGTAAACCAGTTTTAAGTTCTTTTAAGAATCCGCCACGGCTTTTTGTTCTAAATTGAAGGAAAATCCGGGAGTTATGTCGTTTTTCTCGAATATCCGAACAATTTATCGCTTGTTTAAACAAGTGGACCAGGAGCAACTTGTCCGTTTATCCGAAAAGATAAATCTTGCCGAGGTCATGGACCAGGTAGGGAAATTGGATGATAAGCAATTGGCAGGCCTGATGAAATGGATTGGAGGAACTCACGAAAAGAAAGAACTTCCGGCAATAGATGGTGATTTTTACAACATCGGTCACACACTGAACCGGGAAGAAAGGGCACTTCAGCTAAAAGTCAGGGCTTTTATGGAAGAAGAAGTAAAACCTCTTGTGAATGATTACTGGTTGCGAGGAGAATTTCCCCATGCCCTGATTCCGAAAGTAGCTGCATTGGACATTTGTGGTATTGCGTATGAAGGTTTCAGTGATCCGCTGAGATCTTGCCTGATAGAAGGTGTGTTGGCAATGGAAATGGCGAGAGTAGATGCTTCGTTTGCTACTTTTTTCGGAATCCAAAGTGGCCTGGTGATGGGTTCCATCTATTTATTGGGTTCTGAAGAGCAGAAAAGGGAATGGCTTCCGGAATTGAAAAGTTTACGGAAAATAGGCGCATTCGGATTGACAGAGCCGGAAGTAGGATCTGCGGTCGCGGGTGGATTAACCATGAAAGCAAAACGGAATGGGGATTCCTGGATCCTGAACGGGCAAAAAAAATGGATCGGTAATGCCACATTTGCAGATGTAATCATTATCTGGGCAGAAGACGAAGAAGATAAACAGGTCAAGGGATTTTTGGTGAGGAAAGAAAATCCGGGTTTACAGGTTGAAAAAATGGAAGATAAGATGGCACTTCGGATTGTTCAAAATGGGGTGGTGACTTTGACCGATTGTGAGGTGACGGAAGCAGATCGTTTACAAAAAGCCAATTCCTTTAAGGATACGGCAAATGTATTACGAATGACACGCGCGGGTGTAGCCTGGCTTGCGGTAGGTTGTGCCCGTGGAGCTTACGAAGCCGCACTGAAATACACGCAGGAACGGAAACAGTTCGGAAAGCCGATCGCCTCTTTCCAGTTAATACAAAATCACCTGGTGGAAATGCTCACCAATTTAACGGCGATGCAAACCATGGTGGCGCGTTTATCCGAGTTACAGGACCAAAAAGAATTGACGGACGAACACGCTTCCCTGGCAAAAGTGTTCTGTAGTTTGCGTACACGTGATATTGTAAGCAGGGCACGTGAAGTAATGGGAGGAAACGGGATTTTACTGGAATACGACGTTGCCCGGTTTGTAGCTGATGCGGAAGCGATTTATTCCTATGAAGGAACGAAAGAGATCAATACCCTGATTGTGGGGCGGGCGATAACCGGTTATAGTGCGTTTGTCTGATTCCGTAACTCACATCGAAATGAATTAGAAATTATAAAAAAACACAAGATGATACAGCGAGATAAAATTTTTAGCAGCTTTTCGGCTGAAGACACGGATGAGGCATACTTCTTTTATAAAAATGTGCTTGGACTGGAGGTAGAGAAGGGAGAAATGTCGATGTTGACAATTCACATCAATTCCGGGATGAAAGTCATTATCTATCCGAAACAGGATCATGTTCCGGCTACATTTACCGTTTTGAATATTCCGGTTACGGATATTGATGATGCTGTAAACGAACTCAACAAGAAAGGAGTTTCTTTTCTTCAATACGATATGCCGTATATCAAAACCGACTCGAAAGGAATTTCACGTGGTGAACATGGACCGGCTATGGCCTGGTTTACTGATCCGTCAAAGAACATCATTTCCCTGATGCAGGAATAGGTATAAAAACAGTAAAATTCAAAAGAATGTGTAAATCCTTTGAAGGAAAGTGTAAAGAGTGACCAAGGATGAGTAAGTAATTTAGTCCTATCAAGAGTTGTAGTAGCACAATATTTTGGTTTAAGTTTTTTAGGTTAAGAGGGGCTTCGGCCCCTTTTTCATGTACTTAACTTATATTTCTGTTTTATAAATTAATCTTACTTCATCTTTTTTTTCCGATTTTCACGGAAACATTGTCAATACTACTAGATGGAGAAAATTATTGAAATCCTTTACCACATTATTCAATCTGCAAGTGGAGAG
>CBFGPJ010000045.1:0-11234 GCA_965650615.1 uncultured Fluviicola sp.
TACAAACACCTGTTTATTAAGTGATTAATCGGATTTGTAAACCATTTTATTAACTTGTTAATCAGATGATACTAATCACTTTAAAACCAATGTTTTAACTTCATCTTGTAAACCATTTAGTTAATTGGTTCACAAAAAAGCAACCTAGATTCCATCAATCGTCCTCCGAACCAAATACCGCACCGGGAAGTACGAAGACAACACACTTAAAAGAACCACCATCCCAAAAATAAACAGTACGTCTTTTACCCGGAGAATGATCGGAAAAGCTTCTCCTCCTGAATTCGGCATTTGAAGCAAGGAAAACTGCATTTGGAGTAAACAAACCCCAACACCTAAAGCCAGGCCGATCAATATCCCCTTAAACGCGATCAATATTCCCTCAAAAAAGAAAATCTGGAATATGAATCGTTTCGTAGCACCAAAACGTTCCATCGTTTCAATGTTTTCCTTTTTCTCTATGAACAACATATTCAGGGAAGCTACTAAATTAAAGGCCGCCAAAACGAAAATAAAAAGCAGGATCAGCACCACAATTTTCTTTTCACTTTCACTTGTTTTAAAAATCAACTCGTTCTTTTCAGCGGCCGTTTTCACT
Organism: uncultured Fluviicola sp.; assembly: GCA_965650615.1. GTDB lineage: Bacteria > Bacteroidota > Bacteroidia > Flavobacteriales_D > Crocinitomicaceae > Fluviicola. Next base: position 599 of record CBFGPJ010000045.1, read on the forward strand.
TCGAATTTTTTTCCGAATCTGTTTTCAAGCGTTGCTTTCACATTTTCGATATTCTCCTTCTTTACGTGAAAATAAATGGCTGTAATATCCGAACCGTAATTCAACTGAATTTCTGCATAATTGATCGGGACCAATAAATCAGACATATTTACGTCTTTGTTATAGTTCATTCGTCCAACTACTTTCAAGGGAGAAACCTTAAACGGACTTTTCAAACGGGCAATGGAGGCGTCTCTCAAGGGCGTATAAAGTGTAAGTTCTTCGTAGCCATCCATCTCCGAAATATAACCGTCAATTTTATCCAGCAAACTTGCACCGATAACTGCAGTCGGTTCACCATTTTCTTCGAGGTAAGGATAACCGTCAACCATGTGCTGCTTTAAATTACAAGCTTCTGTGAAAGAATAATCGACTCCCATCATTCGGGCATTGATCCATTTTTTTCCATGCTTGATGATTACCGTTTCTTCAATCGCTTTAGACAGCGAAATAACTCCCGGAATTCTTCGTAAATCTCCTAAATTTACAGTTGTGGAATCAAATGTTTTACCTTCCAGTGAACGCATGGAAATAGCAGGGTCATAATCCGAATACAACTTGGAAACCATTTGTTCAATGCCATTGAAAGCCGACAAAATAATCACCAATGCAGCTGTAATAACAGCAATTCCAACAACAGAAATCCGCGTAATCCAATTGACCAGATTACGTTGTTTCCGGGTATACCGAAGGTATCTTCTCGCTATGAAAAATGAAACCTTAATCTTTCAGCAATTTATCAATGGTTTCAGCATAATCCAAAGAATCATCGATGTAAAACAACAATTCGGGAATCTTATGCATATTCTTCAAACGCTTTCCGACTTCACCACGAATTTTACGTGAATTCTGCTGAATATGATTTAAAACTTCTTTTTTATCAGGACCTGCGAAAACAGATAAATAAATACGCGCCAAAGACAGGTCGGAAGTTACTCTTACTATCGTCACACTGACCATTGCACCCAGGCAAATTTCACGTGCATTGCGTTGAAAATAAGTTGATAATTCCTCTTGAATTACACCCTCAATTCGGTTTTGTCTAATTGAACTCATGCTGCAAAGTTAAGAATTGTAAACTCGTTCATACACAAAGGACAACAAAAACATATCTTTGTACTGCATGAAATCAATATTGGCATTCCATAAATACACGTTTTCGTATAAAGCTCCGGCGATACTTACGATTTTTTACAACCTGCTTTTTGTGATATTCAATCTCATCTCGATGATTTTGTTTATCCCTTTCCTGCAATTGATCTTTAAGCCGGATCAGGTTACTAATTTACCGGAACCTGTCTATAACGGAGGCTTCACTAATTTTTTCATTTACTGTAAAGACCTGTATAATTACACCATGCAGGAAATGGTAAAAGAAGACCCGAAACAAGCTCTTTTATTTGTTTGTATCTCTGTTCTCGCGGCATTTTTCCTGAAGAATCTAACCCGTTAAGGTGCCATTTGGCATCAATCTCAATTGAGAATGGCAGTCGTCAGAGATGTAAAAGACAGCATCTTTTCGAAAGCCATGAAGCTTCCGCTATCCTTTTATACGGAGGAGCGCAAAGGAGATTTAATGTCACGCATGAACAGCGATGTGGGAGAAATTGAAATTGCTGTTGTAGCTATTTTGGAATTGATCTACCGGGAACCGTTTGCTATCATCATTACAGTCGGATCCCTGTTATATATCAGTCCGCAATTAACACTGATCTCTTTCATCTTGCTTCCAATCTCTGCTTTTGTTATTTCGCGTATCGGAAAAAGTCTGAAACGTACGGCAAAACTGCAACAAGAGCAGAACGGGATCGTTTTTTCAACCATTGAAGAGGCATTGGGCGGAATCAAAATAATTAAAGCATTCAATGCTATTCGATTCATGACGGAACGTTTCCGCAAGATCAACTTAAGACATCAGCAATTGGTCACACGCACTTTCCGCAAAAAGGACCTGTCTCCTCCATTGAATGAATTCTTAGGTGCAGCGGTCATGATCTGTCTTGTTTGGTTTGGCGGGATCATGATCCTGGATAAAGATACGAACAGCCTCACCGGTGAGGAATTCATTACCTTCATCATCGTTTTTTCCCAATTGTTGAGACCGATACAAGGAATTGCAACTGCAGTTGGGAATTTAAATAAAGCAGAGGCTTCCCGGGACCGGATCAATGCAATCCTGGATATGGATGAAAGCATTTATGAATCTAAAAATCCAAAAAAACTGGATGGACTGAAAAATGACATCCGACTGGAATCCGTGAGTTTCAAATACAAAGACGAATGGGTCCTGAAGAACATCAACTTCGACTTGAAACGAGGAAAAACGATTGCATTGGTTGGTGAGTCCGGGAGTGGAAAATCTACCATTGCCGATTTACTTCCTCGTTTTTACGATGTCAATGAAGGGGCGATCTATATTGATGACATCAACATCAAAGAATACGGATTGGAAGATTTGCATAGAAATATCGGGATTGTTTCCCAGGAATCTATTCTTTTCAATGATACCGTTCGAAATAATATTGCATTCGGAAGAGATGATGTTTCTATGGAATTGATCGTTAAGGCCGCAAAAATTGCCCATGCAGATAGTTTCATTGAACAACTCGAAAATGGTTACGATACGGTCATTGGAGAGCGCGGAAATAAACTTTCAGGAGGTCAGAAACAACGTCTGAGTATCGCAAGGGCCGTTTTAAAAGATCCGTCTATTTTGATTTTAGATGAAGCTACTTCCGCATTGGATACAGAAAGTGAACGCATTGTTCAAGGAGCTTTGGATGAATTGATGAAAGACCGGACCTCGTTGATTATTGCCCACCGAATGAGTACGATTATCAATGCTGATGAAATTTTAGTACTCTCAAAAGGTCAGATTATTGAACGTGGAAAACATCAGGATCTGATTGCATTGGGAGGAACATATGCAAACCTGTGCGGACTTCAGGGAATTTTCAGCTGATTTTATGATTTTTTTTGACTGATAAATAACTGGTTCCTACCGTTTAATCAGTATATTTCCATTTTGGTTCGCTTTTTGCATTCAGGAAACAACTATTCTATTTTAGGAACGTTATTTACAGTATGAAGCTACTTTGGATTATAGCACTTCTTTTTCCTCTTTCCCTGATGGGCCAATTGGTCACATCTCCTCAAAGTGCTGCATCCTTAGTTCAGAATACGCTCCTGGGTCCCGGAGTTACAGTTTCCAATATCAATTACTCGGGAGCTTCGGCTGCAATTGGTAAGTTCACTGCAAACGGTACAAACCTCGGAATCAATTCAGGTGTTGTAATCACAACCGGAACAATTGCAAATAGCGGAAGCGGTCCGCAAGGACCAAATAATTCATCCAATTCAGGAGTTGATAACAATTATCCGGGTTTCGGGGCTTTGACTGCCCAGGCCGGAGCAAGTACTTACAACGCTGCTATTTTGGAATTTGATTTTGTTCCTTATTCCGATACCGTGCGTTTTAAATATGTTTTTGGTTCGGAGGAATACCCGGAATACGTCTGTTCCCAATTTAACGATGCTTTCGCATTTTTCATTTCTGGCCCTGGAATTCCCGGCGGAACACAAAACATGGCAAAATTACCAAATGGGGCAACCGTTACAATTAATAACGTAAATGGCGGAAACCCAGGAGGTACCGGAAGTGGTGTCGGACCATGTGGTGCAAGCAATTCTGCATATTATGTAAATAATGGAAATGGTAATCAGGCTCCATTCAATGGCTCATCTGCCTATATTCAATACGACGGTTTTACAAAAGTACTGGAAGCAGTTTCAAAAGTACAGTGTGGACAAACCTATCACCTGATCATTGCCATTGCAGATGCAGGAGATGGAATTTTTGACTCGGGTATTTTCCTGGAGGCAAACAGTTTGACATCCAAAGTTCCGGTTGAAGTAGACTACGTCATGTCATTTGATGCCTTCAATGATGGGGTGACAATGGCAGAAGGTTGCGTAACGACAACTGTTACACTGAAAAGAAATGGTTCCACTGCTGCTTCAACTACAATTCCGATTACTGTTGGAGGAACTGCTACAGAAGGTGTGGATTACTCCAACATTCCTAATTCTGTCACTTTTGCACCAGGCCAGAACACCGTTCAATTTACGTTCAATGCACTAGCCGACGGCCTTACTGAGGGCGTGGAAACTATTGATCTGATTTTTGACGTTCCCGATCCTTGCGGCGGTTCCAATCCGTTGCAATTGAATCTTAAAATCGATGACATTCAACCGGTTCAGGTAACCGTGAACTCTGTGGATAAACTTTGTCCTCAGGATGAAGCAGAACTTATAGCTGTTCCCAGCGGAGGTTCCGGTCCGTATACGATCCTTTGGAGTACCGGTGAAACTACAGCCTCTATTATTGTTAATCCGCCTGCGACACAAAATTATACAGTTTCAGTCACCGATGCTTGTCTGAATCAAACTGCAAACGCAGTTGCAACAGTGACAGTTCCGGTTTATCCTCCGATTGCTATCGTAACAACACCGGATATTACTGAAATTTGCCCATACGTTCCGAAGGAATTAACGGCTCAGGTTAGCGGTGGCGCCGGAAATTTTGTCTTCTCCTGGCATCTTTCGAACGGAACAGTTCTGGGAACAAATGATACGCTCGATGTCATTCCAAGTACCAGCACAATGTATTATGTTGAAGTGACAGACCAATGTGATGTTACCTCTATTGATAGTGTTTTATATACGATTACAAGTCCTCCGTTAGTACTTACCATGTCACCGAATCAGACTGTTTGTCCGGGAGATACTGTTCCGATCAGTGTGAGCGCAACAGGAGGATACGGACAGTATTTCTACGATTGGCTGCATAGTGACGAAACAACTGCACAGGTATTTGTACATCCGTATACTACCACTTCTTATACCGTTTCAGTCTCAGACGAATGTCAGACCTTCACAGTCGAAGGAACAACTACCGTAACTGTCATTGAACCGGTCGCAGACTTTATTATTTCGAGCCATACCTTATTTGAGGACTTACCTATTACATTTCAAAATTTGACATCGGGAGGAAGTTCGTACGAATGGGAATTTGGTGATGGTCAAACCTCAACTTTAGTTCATCCGAACAATACATACGATGTACCCGGAACTTATTATGTTACACTCATAGCCACCAATTATCTTGGTTGTAAAGACACAGTTGTGAAACCGATCACTATCCAGGAGGAATATTGGATCTATGTTCCAAATACCTTTACTCCCGACGGAAATCAGTTTAATAATACATTCAAAGCATCCATGATCAATATCAAAGAAATTGATGTCACGATTTATGATCGTTGGGGGCAACAGGTATTTCATTCCAACAGTATCCGTTGGGAATGGGATGGAACATATAAAGACTTATTGGTTCCGGACGGAACGTATACTTATAAGATCAAATACACTTCAAGATCAAACATTTCGGATACCATTATTGGTCACGTTAATATCTTAAAGTGATTTCGTTCTTCCACCATCAACAGGAATATTAATCCCATTGATATAACTTGCTGCTGAAGACGCTAAAAATGCAACAGCTGCTGCTATTTCCTCTGGCTTCGCAATTCTTTTCATTGGAGACTCATCAGCCATTTCATCAAAAATTGACTCCACCGAATCTCCTGTTTTAGCTGATTTATTCGATGCGATTTCCTGAAGTCTGGTAGTATTTGTCGCACCGGGAAGCACATTGTTTACCGTAATATTAAATTGCCCCAATTCATTTGCCAGTGTTTTACTCCAGTTTCCAACGGCTCCACGAATGGTATTTGAAACCCCTAATCCGGGAAGCGGCTGCTTTACACTGGTAGAAATAATATTCACAATTCTTCCTCCGCCTGCTTGTTTCATTCCCGGAACAACAGCCTGAACAAGTATATGATTACAAATCAAATGTTGATTGAATGCCGCTAAAAATTCGCTGATATCCGCGTCAATAATGGGTCCGGCCTTCGGCCCTCCCGTATTATTAATTAATATATCAATTGATTTCCCCTTCGAAATATAAGCTGTGATTTTATCTTTTAAGTCTGAAGGATTCGTAAAATCGACCGCAAGGTAATCATGAGTTTGTCCCGATTCCCGGTGAAGTTCTTCTTTCACCAGTTTCAATTTTTCTTCATTGCGGGCCAACAAAACAATACTAGCCCCCATTTCTGCCAATTTCAAAGCAACTGCCTTTCCAATACCCTGAGTGCTACCAGCAACAAGAGCAATTTTACCGTTCAAATCTTTCATCGGTACAAAATTAATCATTCTGTGCTTTTTGATTGCATGTTCAACCAAAGACTGGTTCTATTCCAATAGGAACAAGGCTTTCAGAAAAATTATTTTAATAAATTATGAATTTGTGTTATTTAATTGAAATGTTATTAATTGATAGATCAAATGATTTTTTGTTAAATAAACAACTTGTTGATAAAAAATTCATAGTTTGTTAATCGACGAAATGGTAAATAGAACCGATGAAATATTCATTCGGAGGCACAAAATGCAAAAAAAATTAAATTTCAAATGACTTAACAGGCTCGCAACCTTTTAGTTGAAACTAACCTTAACATTTTTTAGAGTACCCGTTTTCCATACTTTTGTTGGAAACTAAAGATTATGAATAAAAAATTACTCTGGCTGGGTTTATTCTGCCTGTTTAGCTGTTTTATTTACGGCCAAACGGTTATAAACACCACGCACCCGAACAACAACGGAAATGGATCCGTTACGTTCAATGTTCAAAACACCAATGCGTATGATATCATCATTACAGGTATCCAGTGTCATTTAGGTTCTACAGCTACTAACAACATTGAACTGCTTTACAACACAAGCCCTTATGTCGATAACGCAGCTCCATGGAGCTTTGGAACTGTCGGAGCGGGACAAAACGGATGGATTTCCGCTGGAACAGGAGTTGTTTCAAACTCCAACACCGCAAATGGAATAGTTCCATGTCTTACTTCCTTGTCACTTACAATTCCTGCAGGTGCGACTTACCAGCTTGGTTTGTCAGCAACAACTATGCAGTATTCTACTCTGACAAGCGGTGCGGGAACGAATACTTTTAGTGGTGGTGGCGTTAACCTGATCACCGGTGATGGTATTTCCTGGGGAGGAACGGTCTATCCGTCCACTCCGGCAAATTATCCCCGCGGACTTATCGGTGGAATCACATTCATTCCTGCTGTACCGTGTACTTCACCACCAACAGCAGGTACGGTATCAGCGGCAAACAATCCTATCTGCCCATCTGTAAACAATACACTTTCTATTTTAGGAGGAACCGGAGGAACCGGGCAAACTTACCAATGGCAGAGCTCTTTAACAGGTGCTGTCGGCTCTTTTACCAATATCGCAGGTGCAACAAACAGCACGTATATTTCGAATCAAACTGTTGACACGTATTACCGTGTTTATATGACTTGTGGAGGATTGTCCGATACAAGTGCTGCTTTCCTTGTTAATACAAGCAACTTTATCAACTGTTATTGTAACAGTAACGCAACCAGTACAGGAGATGAGGAAATTCTGAATGTGAGCATCGGAACTTTAAACAACAGTTCTACCTGTTCAACAACCGGGGGACCTGGTTCCATCCAGAACCAATACTCTAATTATACTGCACTCCCTGCAACTACCCTTGCAAGAACCGTTAATTACAACTTAAACGTTCAGGTAGGAACCTGTGGTGGTAATTACAGTAACATGACAAAAGTCTATATTGACTACAACCAGAACGGATTATTTTCAGATCCGGGGGAAGAGGTGTATGCTTCGGCAACTGCTACTGTTGGGCCACACAATGAAATAGGAACTGTTCTTATCCCGGTAACTGCAACTTTGGGAAATACACGTATGCGTGTTATCAATGTTGAAACAACTGTTATCGGAAATATTACACCATGTGGAACTTACACTTGGGGTGAAACAGAAGACTATTTTGTAAACATCGCACCTGCTCCAACATGTCCTCAACCAACTGCTTTTACAAATCTTGGTGCTACAGATACCGAGATCGATCTTGGATGGACTGTAGGAGGTGCTGAAACTTCCTGGCAAATTCAATATGGTGCTCCAGGATTTACACTTGGAACAGGTGATTCGGTAGTTGCAACTACCAATCCATATACTTTAACCGGTTTAACTCCAAACTCATTCTACCAGGTATATGTTCAGGCAATTTGTTCTGCAAGTGATTCATCTTACTGGACAGGACCGATTACTTTCAATACTTACAATCAGGGAATTTATATCGATTGGTCTACAGATTGTCCTACAGGCGGATTTATAGATATTTCTGGTACAGGAACAAACACAAACACTACGGATGATTCCGAATTCGGGTTGGCATTACCTTTCCCTGTTTTGTATCAGGGAACGTTAATCAACGATATTACGATTGGAAACAACGGTGGAGTTGTATTAGGCTCTCAAAGTGCTCAGATTGGATACAATATGGCTGCAGGAAATGGTTTATATCCATATGTTCAGGATATGAATACTCCTTATGACGGTGTTTATTACGAAACTGTTGGAGTTGCTCCAAACCGTAAATTCATCGTAATGTGGTCAGATTTGGCGCATTTCTTCTCTTCATTAGGTACAGACGGAACCACTTTCGAATTAATTATCGAAGAAACGACAAATGAAATCTATTATGTTTATGAAGATGTAAATCATGACAATACATCTTATAACAACGGGGCTGATGCAGAAATTGGTGTTCGTGGTACTCAGAATATTAGCGTATCCATGAATAGCACAAGTTACCTGGAAAACAATTCATGTGTTCATTTTTACTATACGGATTGTCCTAAACCTCAAAACTTCGTAACGACTTACTTGGGTCCTGATGAAATCCAATTCGGTTGGACTGTAGGTTCTTCCAATGAAACAAACTGGATTATCGAATATGGTCCTCAAGGATTCACTCCGGGTACAGGAACCATTTTAAATGAGACAAACAGCTTCTCAAGTATTTCGTCTTTGACACAATTAACGGATTATACGATCTATATATATGCTAATTGTGCGAACGGTGATACTTCTTTAGCATTGGTTCACGATTTCACTACTTTGCCATACTGTTCAAATCCTTCATCAATTAATGGTGCATCAGATTCTGATTCCCTTGAATTGACTTGGGCATGGACAGCTTCAAGCCCTGTTTTCCCAATTCAATCATTCAATATTCAATATGGAATGACTGGCTTCCAATTAGGAGCAGGAACAATCGTAGCTGCAAACGGTGTTGATTTGTCAGACACTATTTTCGATGCAAACCTAATGGGTTCAGGAGTTTACCAGGTTTATGTACAAGCAGTTTGTACAACAGGTGATACTTCTGCTTTCTCAGGTCCAATTACAATCGTTATGCCTGTTACAAACGATACCGTATGTGGCCAGGAAATGCTTCAACTGGGTGAAACGTATACCTTTAACAATAACGGTGCTGCAGTTTCTTTGAATGAAATCAATATTGCACCGGCTGCTACAGGATCTCAAATGACAGATGGTTGGGTGAACTCAACATTAAACGGAACATTGTGGTACACATTCGTTGCACCTGCTTCCGGTTCGGTTAGAATCAACTCAACAGGTATTCCAACATACAACGGACAGGCAGCTGTTTACTCAGCCGTAAACTGTGGCGATTTCAACACATTTACAATCATTGCGGCAAATGACGATGAGATCGACGGAACAAGCTTAGCTCCAAACTTCACGGTTTGTGGTTTAACTCCTGGATCCACTTATTACGTAATGTACGATAAGTTTGACGGAACATCAGGTAATTTCAGCCTAAATGTATCTGCAATTGTTCTTGAAGGTGGATCAGCTATGCCATTAACTGAAGTTTGTACAGGTACAGTGATCGACTTATTCACCACCATCTCTGGTAACGATACCGGTGGTGAATGGTCATCTGCTATTGCAGCAGTTGATGCAAGTATTACAGGTTCTAACTTCAATACAGCAGGCCTTGCTTACCAGACATTCGACTTGCAATATCGTGTAACGGATGGTTGTGCTTATGATTCAATCGTTTCACAAGTGAAAATCTATCAGTTATCGAATGCTGGACAGGATGGTACAATTTCAGCTTGTAAAAATGAACCGATTGATTTGTTAGCAGGATTGAACGGAAATACAGATTTGAATGGCGACTGGTATGATCCATCTGACATTCTATTACCGAACTCACAGATCGTTACTGCAAACTTCGGTGGCCAGTACAACTACGATTACATTTCAGGAAACGGAATTTGTCCGGATGATACTGCGAATGTAGTTGTTACTGTTAATGGTAATTGTGACTGGTTATCAGTAGATGAAAATGCATTGGAGCAAGTAACGGTTTATCCGAACCCTTCCAACGGTGTTGTTTTCGTTGAATCAACATTCAGCACTGGTAATTTCAACCTGGTAGTAACAGATGTGAATGGCCGTACAATTCAGACTGGTCTGAACACAATCTCTGCAGGAATGAACACGATAAACTTAAAAGATGTAGAAAGAGGAACTTACTTCTTCAAACTTTCAACAGAAAATACTGAGAAAGTATTTAGAGTAGTGATTC
>CBFGPJ010000046.1:0-10977 GCA_965650615.1 uncultured Fluviicola sp.
GATTTTGCCCACGTTCGTAGAACCTGTAAAGTCAATTTTATTAATCTCCGGATGATTTACAATTTCTGCTCCCGTATCACCATAACCGGTCAGAATATTCACAACACCCGCCGGTAGTCCTGATTCATGAATAATCTCTGCCAGTAACATGGCTGTCAACGGAGTTGTTTCAGCGGGTTTCAAAACGACTGTATTTCCAGCGGCTAAAGCCGGCGCAATTTTCCATGCTGCCATCAAAAGCGGGAAGTTCCACGGAATGATTTGACCCGCAACACCTAACGCATTCACCGTTCTGTTCGGAAATGCATATTCCAATTTATCTGCCCAACCCGCATAATAAAAAAAGTGATTGCAAGCCAAAGGAACATCCACATCACGGGATTCGCGAATGGTCTTTCCGGCGTCGAGTGTTTCTACAACAGCCAGTTCTCTTGCCTTTTCCTGCATCAATCGGGCAATGCGGTAAATATACTTCCCGCGTTCTTTTGCAGACAGCTTCGACCACGTGTTCTCATAAGCATTACGGGCTGCTTTTACAGCTTTATCTACGTCACTTTCATCCGCGTATGCCACTTCAGCCAAGACTTTCTCTGTTGCAGGATTGGTTGTCTGGAAGTATTTCCCGGAATTCGGCGCAACAAACTTCCCGTCAATATACAGATCGTAACGCTCCTTCAGTTTCACGTGACTTGTACTTTCCGGACTCGGGCTGTAATCCCAGGATCCGTTGAAGTTGAAATCATGTTTTGACTGCCCGAACGTTTGTCCTTCTTCGCTTTTCTTATTTTTTTTCGTCATCTAAATCTTATTTTTTCCTCTTAACCTCCCTGTCAGTTCGAGTGGTCATCTTGTCCTTCTCGATACATTCATACCTCACTACTCGAAGTGACAAGATGAGCGTATCGAGAACAAAGGGAGGATTTTTCTAATTTAATCTATTGAAAAATAATCCGCACTTTGATAATGCCCTGTTTCCTGCTTTACCAATTGCATTAATACATCATTCGCAAGAGAACTTGCTCCAAAACGGAACCATTCATTATTCAACCAATCGTTCCCTAAAGTTTCTTTGACCATAACCAAATTATGCAAGGCCAGCTTAGCAGAAGAAATTCCACCGGCCGGTTTCATTCCTACTTTCACTCCTGTTTTTCGATAGAAATCTTTGATCGCACATAACATGGTGTAGGTTACCTGCATGGTTGCGGCAGGTTGAATTTTCCCTGTCGATGTTTTAATAAAATCGGCACCGGCATACATGGCAATATCACTTGCTCTGCGTACCTGATCCAAAGATGCTAATTCACCCGTTTCAAAAATTACCTTCAATCGGGCTTTTCCGCAAGCTTCTTTGATCGCTGCGATCTCATCAAACACAAAATTGTACTCTCCGGCCAAAAATTTCCCCCTGGAAATAACCATGTCAATCTCATCAGCACCGTTATCAACGGCAAATTGTGTGTCCAGCAGTTTGATCTCCCGTGTAGATTGACCACTTGGAAATGCAGTTGAAACAGAAGCCACTTTAATACCTGAATCCCCCAAAGCTTTCTTCGCCTCTGCGACCATTGTTGGGTAAACACAAACAGCAGCAACAGTTGGCAATCCTTCCTGTAAGTCGTGTAAATGTTGTGCTTTATAACACAATTGACGCACTTTCCCGGGAGTATCTTTTCCTTCCAAAGTGGTTAAATCAATCATATTCAACACCAATTTCAGTCCCTGTATTTTTGATTCGTTCTTGATACTTCGGGTCTGAAACCGCGCTACGCGTTCTTCCACACCAACCTTGTCTACTGTCGGCGAGAGTTTAAAATCAGGTGTATTTTTGAAAGTTTTGTTTCTATTCATGTATTATGAATGTGATTTACTCAAAGATACAGATAGGAAATTAACTGAGGCTTAAATTTGAAGAAGAAATGATGCTAAAAGGAATTAGTTACTGGATATTGCGCGATGTGCTGCATAAAGACTTGCTACAGATGCACGAATTTTTTGGCTGCCTGCTGTTCAGTCTTAATGAAGGTGGTGTGTCATGCAGAATTAATTGAGAATTACAATGCGGTTATCTATGATCCTTCAACATTTTTTTACTTACTTTTAACCAATGATCGCATCAGAAATTCAGTCTTTTATCCCCATTGTTTTAAAAGCTTGTGTAGAAGCTTCCGAAGCAATCATGGGAGTTTATGAAACGGATTTTGATCCTTCCATAAAAAATGACGGAAGTCCTGTTACCAAGGCAGATTTGCTCTCGAATTCAATCATCAAACTTGCGCTGGAAAAAACGGGAATTCCGACTATCATGGAAGAGAGTATCAACTCTCCGTTTGAGACTCGAAAAACCTGGGAATATGTATGGATTGTTGATCCTTTGGACGGAACAAAAGAATTCATCAAAAAGAATGGAGAATTTGCCATTTGTATCGCATTAGTCCATCAAAACCAACCGATTCTCGGATTCATTGTTTCTCCTGCAAATCAGGAAATTATCTTTGGAGGAAAGGAAATCGGTGTGTCTTTATTGAATTTCGATCAGATCGGACAACCCGAGAACTGGAAGATCATTTTACCCAAAAAAGAGATCACGATCCCCCTTAAAATTGCCGGAAGCAGATCTCATCATTCGGGAAATGACCTGAAGTTTAATGAATCCATGCGGGCAATTTTTGGAGAGGTAGAATTTATTAAAATGGGAAGTGCGTTAAAATTTTTCGACCTGGCCTTGGGAAAAGCAGATGTTTATCCGAGATTTGCACCTACAATGGAATGGGATATCGCAGCCGGACAAGCAATTATTGAAGCACTAGGAGGTGCTGTTGTACATGCCGAAACGAACCAACCGCTTAAATACAATAAAGAAAACCTGTACAATCCTTATTTCATTGTGAAAACCAAGCCTATTCTTGAGCGATTGAATAAATGAAAATACTGCTAAATATCTTTTTTTCGCTACTGCTGAGTTCTACTATCTTCGGACAGGAATACCGCGTTTTGCCAATTGAATCTTACTTCAGGGACGTTTCTTTTTTTACCGATTCATCTTTTGCTCCTGTTTTCCCCGTTACTGATAAGCAGGTAAATTATTATAATACAGCAAAAGAGCAAAAGATCCGATACTCTAATGTAGGCTATTACATTTATCAGCGTGAGTTGATCCAGCTTGTCAAAAATAACGGCGCTATCTGGGTCAGCCCGATCCTGGACATTCAAATGGGAGCCGAACGCGGAGACACCAGCATGCGTCAATACTTAAATGTTCGAGGACTCCGCATTGAGGGTAGCATGAAAAACAAAGTCTTTTTCTCCGGTTCCTTTTACGAAAATCAGGCTATTTTACCTTATTATGTTCAACAATATGTGACTAACCGGGGGGAATTCTACCCCAACAGTTCAGATTCCAGTTATACCCAGGTGAATGCCGTAATTCCCGGAAGTGCCCGGACAAAACCATTCAAAACCAATGGATTTGATTATGCTTATGCAACCGGAATGGTGCAATGGCAAGTACTGAAAAGTTTAGCAGTTTCAGTAGGAAATAATCCGGTTTTTATGGGAAGCGGTTATCGTTCTGTCCTTTATTCAGACAACTCATTGCCAACGATGAACTTCCGTATCAATTATTCGCTGGGCAAAAAATGGAATTTTCAACTGATCAGGATGCAGGGACTGAATATGCTTCGCGTTCCTTATTCTGCGAATGGTGAAGCATTGTATGAACGAAAGGCCTTGAGCCTGGGGACCATTTATTTCCAGCCTGCCCAACATATTCGGATCGGGTTGGTTGAGGGTGGGACCTGGACTCGCGGAGATTCTATTCAGAAACAAGCTGTTGAAGGTGGATTTTACATCCCGATTCCGGGAGCTGCAACTATCCAGGAAGGGATCAACGGGAAAAGTTACGCCTATTTGGGGCTGGATTTTAACTGGCGGGTTTGGAAAATACTGGTCTATGGTCAATATGGGATGAATCCCTACTCCAGGTCCAGTGATGTCGGTCAGATCGGAATTCGCTACTGGCCTTTCAAATCGCATAATTACCTGATCCATGTGGAATACAATCACACTTCTGTGAACGCTTATCAATCTTCCAATCCCCGGATCAATTACAGTAATTTCAATCTTCCGATCGGTCATCCTATGGGAGCAGGAGTGGATGAGGTTGTTCTGAGACTTCGCGCGGAATGGAACCATTTATTTGTCAGTTCTTCCACCAATTATTATATCAATCAATCCACTAATTACAGGCAGTTACTTCCTGTTTACGAACTAAATTCAAGTGTGAACCAACAGGTTTTTTATGAAAACCTGGAATTGGGATACAATTTTAATCACATCTACGGCTTGGAAATCTTCGGTTCCGCCAAACTGCGTATGGTAAATAATCCCTTGCAAAACGGGCAATCGTATTGGTTCAATATCGGGATCCGGACCGCACTTAACAATCATTATTTCGACTTCTGATGCGGACTCAACTTCTCATAGCACTTCTCTTTGTTGCTTCCTTCGGTTATTCGCAGGGAAGTATCGACCGGATTCGTCATATGAACCTGAAACCGGATATTGCTTCTGCCAGATCGATCCATCATTCGGTGCAGCCAATGATCCGATATAACCCGGAAAAACCGGTCACTTACAAAACAGATACACTCATCGTTGACGGTGATAGCAGTATTTTCAACACGCATTTCAGTCCGCAAGGTACTCACCGCAGTTTTGCTATTCTGCCGGCAACCGACAGTTATTTTCAATACGATACCGCACTTAGTTACCGCGCAGCAATCGGTTTTAATTTTGAAAAAACATGGGGAAAATGGTATAACCGTACCCTGCTGACTTCCGGTTGGAGTTTACGGGAAGATTATACTCAGACACACGTTGCTTTTTCTCCCTTGCAGAACCGGGACGCTTTTTGGTTCACCGATATTCGAACACGATTGGGCTATACTCCCAACGAAATGCTTCATATCAGCACTGGAATTGATAACCAGTTTTTTGGTGAAGGATATCGTTCACTGATCCAGGGGGATCAGGTTGCTCCCAATCCGTTTGTTCAGTTCCGGGTGAATTTTTGGAACCTTGAATACGGTTTACTTTACCAGTTTTTACATGAGAATAATTACACCGACAAAACACGCGACTGGAAGTATAACACCACCCATTATTTGAGTATGAACATCGGTTCGAATTTCAATATCATGTTATTGGAATCTGTTTTTTTCCAGTCAAAAGACAGCACCTATAAACGCGGTTATGAAGTCGAGTATTTAAATCCATTTGTATTCTTCCGTCCACAGGAATACAGTTTGGGATCTACCGACAATGTTTTGCTTGCTTTGCAGTCATCGGTTTATTTTTCCAGGAAAAAACATTGTGTATACTTTCAATTGCCATTGGATGAGTTTGTGTTGAAAGAGATCAAAAAACGTTCTAAATGGTGGGCAAATAAATACGGAGTACAATTGGGAATAAAAGGTCAGTTCAAGCGCTGGTCTTATCAATTGGAAGGGAATTTAGTAAGACCGTATACTTTCTCACATATTTCCTCGGGACAAAACAACGGTTCCATGGGCTTACCGCTTGGTCATTATTTGGGAAGCAATTTCGCTGAACTGATTGCAACGGCCCGGGTTCCGTTCAAGTATTTTCAATTAACGCTTTTCTCCTCTTTTTACCTGAAGGGAACTGATGATTCCTCAATCAGTTATGGAGGTGATATTTACAAAAGTTATGTTTCCCACCCGAAAGAATACGGAAATACGATCGGACAGGGAATTACCCAGCGTGCGGTTTCGTTTCAGGCAAATGCCACCACTACTTTAAATAAGTTACAGCTGGAACTGTATGTTCAGGCAGGACTGCAATATAGTTGGGGTGAGATCGGGACGAGTACAAGCCCGCTTATTTGCGTTGGGATGCGGAGTAACTTATTCAACGAACGCAAAATCCATTAATTTGCTTTAATAAAAGACTGTAATGAAAAATACTCAGCGTCCTTTCCATCTTAACAGCTACAGAATTGTCTTATTTTAACCGCAGAGAAGCAAAGAGCGCAAAGTCATTGAAACCGTTATTATTTTAGAAATAAAAAAGGGAATCTTGTAAGATTCCCTTCTTCTTTGTTAATTTATTTTTAACCTTACAAATCGCTAGATCTGAATGGAACCCAGGCTTTTTATCTGGCCCTTCGTAATCGTCACGTTTTGTATACTCTTTTGAGATGCCAGCACCTCACCTATTCCCTTCGCTTCAATCTTCAACAGATAAGTCCCGTCCGGAACACCTTTGATCATAAAGTATCCGTCCTGGTTTATGTAAGTGCTTGAACTATAAGAAGCATTACTTAAACTGATCGCAGCTTGTGAAGCTCCGCTTACCTGACCCTGAACTCCTGTGTTTGGATCTGAAATTTCCGCTATCACCGGATTCAGTGTGTAACCTCCGCCTGCTTGTGCAATAGAAGATCCCACGTTGAAGTCGAGTAAGATACTGGATGTTACTCCACTGCTTACCTGGCAATGGATCGGCACTTCGACCTGACCGGAGAAACTGGACCCGAAGGACAAGTTCACCGTATTTGAACCAGTTGATCCATTAAACGTCAAACTGTTTTCGCCGCTAAAGGTCAATTTCAGTTTGGTATAAGTTCCCGGCTGAACACTTGTTGCGCTTACAATCGTAACTTCTGCCCCATTTGTCAAATCCAGGATATTAATTTCCTTCGAAGTTTCATTGATTGTCACCCATCCTGAATTTTCAAGATACGCTTCGATTTTCAGGATTTCCACATTGAGTGCTACAAAATCACCGGGTGAATCCGTCATCCTAACTTCCATTTGTCCCTGAGAGACTTTATTGTCTTTCTTACATGATTGAATAGTGAACCCTGCACAAACAATCAACAACGCAAATACTATTACCCTTTTCATAATCCTGTATTTTAATCCGAAATTGACTAAACGAAGTTTGTGCCATGGAAAAGCTCATGGCATCTGTTTTTGATTACTTTCCAATAAAATCACGTATTCAAGGAGAAGATAGAAGTCTGAAGGGAATGAGTAATGCCATTGTATTCCGTTCAATATGAAAGCGCGTTTTTCATATTGAAAAATCATTTTCAGGCAAAAAAAAGAGGGAGGCTTACCACTTCCTCCCTCAAACTAACACACCTATGACCCGATTTTTGAGTATCCAAGAATAGGAACTCATAACCTGATACAGAACAAAGATATCTTTAATGTTAAATGAAACCTATAGGAATTAATAAGAGGTGAGAACGAAGTAACATTTGGTTCATTTTAAAGAATACTTGAATTAATTATTATCTAAAATCAATCTAATTTAAAGCCGAATTGAAATTTTGGATTGGACTTGAGTACAACTTCGCAAGTTGATGTGTACATTTGCACAATCTTTAAAAAGAGTAATTATGGGTATCGGCAAAAAAGTGAAGATGTACATGAATTTCACCAAATTCAGACTCTCAGCCCTTGTTATTCTATCTGCACTTTCCGGATATTTATTTGTTGGCGGTCATGACGGACTGGAAATGACCTACTTAATGCTGGGTGGTTTATTGGTCACTGCTGCTTCCAATGGGTCCAATCAAATTTGGGAACGTGAACTGGACGTTTTAATGAACCGAACCGGAAAAAGACCGCTTCCAACGGGAGAAATGTCTGTAAACGAAGGGATTATCGTCATAGCAGTTTGTTTACTTCCGGGATTGTGGATGCTTTACCAACTGAATTTGGGTTCTATGCTTCTCGGTTTAGCGGCATTTGTATCTTACGTTTTTATTTACACCCCGATGAAGCGCATTTCTACCTGGGCCGTTTTTGTCGGGGCATTTCCGGGGGCTCTTCCTCCGATGATCGGGGCGGTTGCCGGATCGGATAGTTTTGGTTTGGTGCCGGGAGTATTATTCTTCGTACAATTTGTTTGGCAATTCCCGCATTTCTGGGCAATTGCATGGGTTGTTTATGACGATTACCAACAAGCAGGTTTTTCTTTGCTGCCTTCCAAACAAGGAAGAACCAAAGGATCAGCTTTCCAAATCATGATCTATTCACTGGCCTTGATCCCGTTTTCCCTATTGCCCTGGTTAATGGGCTGGACAACTGATCTCACTTTGATCATTGCCGGAGCTTGTTCGATCTTATTCTTCCTTCAATCCTATAAATTATTCCTGAGTCTCACTATAGCCGATGCCAAGAAATTAATGTTCGCATCTTTTATCTGGTTACCGGTTGTTCAATTTTTATATGTGTTCGACAGAAAGCTCCCTGAAATTATGGACGCTTTGTGGCAGCACGGAACCCTTTTTTAAAACCGTATGTCTCAAATTGATTACGAAAAAGAATTAACTCCTGAGGTTCGGGAGAAAATGAAGAAAAACCTGATTTACGTAGGGATTTTCGGTATCGTCATGTTATTTGCCGGATTATCTTCCGGATACATTGTAAGTTCGGGTGATACCTTTTGGGTAAAATATAATTTCCCGCCGGCATTCTACATTTCAACGGCATTGATTGTTTTAAGCAGTATCATCCTGTTTGTTGGTATCAAAGTTGCCCAGAAAGGAAATGCAGGTATTCTGAAAACGATTGTTCCGTTAACATTTATCCTGGGTGTCGGATTTGCTTATTTTCAGTTTAAAGGATACAAAGAATTGTACCAAAACGGAGCATTTCTTTCCTCTAAAATTACCGTTTCCGAAGGACGTTACGGATCTTATTACGAACTCCAGGTAGATGGAAAGTACATGGAAGTCGATGGTAATGATTATTTAATTGCCGGGAAAGTTGTCTCCGAGGAGCAAAAGGAGAAAATCAGTGCTTTCGCTAAACAATTTGAACGCATTACCAAAGAGAAAAATCCGAAGATTTCCGATTTAAATAAATACACCATTCTTTACAAAAGTAAACCGGTAAGTTTAAAGGATGGAAAATTCTATGTAGACGATACTGTTGAATTGCAACATGTCGACTTGATCCGTTTGGAAGAATTTTCCTGGCATATTCGTGACGGAAGGGGTGATTTCTTCCACAAAGGAAAATACGGGAAAGACTTTAAGATCTATTACAAAAAACAAGAACTGGACTACAAAGACAGAACACTTTATTACAAAGGAATTCCTTTAAGTGCACCGCTTCAGTTAAAAATGGATTCTTCCTCAGACACAGCGACTTCGTATCTTTACATCCTGACCTTTTTGCACTTATTACATATTTTGGTTACACTGATTTTTGTATTAAGAGCTTCAATTCGTTCATTTTCAGGTAAATTAGCAGTTGATAATTTCCTTCCGGTACGCACCCTTGCCATTTTCTGGCATTTTTTAGGCGTATTATGGATTTATTTGTTGCTTTTTTTGCTTTTTATTCATTAAACTTGCACAAAAAATTATAAAATGGCTGGACACGCTACAACACATGTCGACGCGGCAAACGCATGGGGAGGGAAAACTTCTCCGTTTAACGTTAGCTACGGAAAGTTAATGATGTGGTTTTTCTTGGTATCGGATGCATTGACATTCGGTGGATTGTTAGTTGCTTATGGTTACACACGCCACACAACGCAGAGTGCATGGCCGATCGGTGAAGAGACTTTTGACTCCTTACCTTTCTTAGGTCACGGTTATCCATTGATGTACGTTGCATTAATGACTTTCATTTTGATCGTATCATCCGTTACAATGGTATTGGCTGTTGAAGCTGGTCACCGCATGGATAAAAAAGGTGTTATGAAATGGATGATCGCTACGATCATCGGTGGTTTCTTCTTCCTTGGTTCACAAGCTTGGGAATGGTCTCACTTTATTCACGGTTCACATTTCGGAAGTGTAGAAATCCTTTCCGGAGAACACACCGGATCCCGTGCAATCGTTAAAGGTCATTTCGGAGAGTTGGAAAGCTTTACAGTTATTCAGGCAGGAAAACATCATAAAGTTGGAGATGTGATCAAAGAAACTCCGGATGAATTGTTCCACCATTTCCGTACGGCGGTTATGAACGGACAAGTGAAAGACGGAAAGATCACTTTGCATGACGGTTCTGTTGCTACGTGGAAAAAGCACCACGATGAGCACATGGAATTGATCATCAAAACAGATGGAACAGGTCATTCTTTAGCGAAAGTGACTAAGATCCATGGAAAAGATGCTGAAGTGAAATATTGGGAATCTGTTAACTCAGGAAAAAAAGGAGCGATCATTTATGGTGCTGATTTACAAAGCAACGAATACGGTCCTTCTCAATACGGACAGTTCTTCTTCTTCATTACAGGTTTCCACGGATTCCACGTATTTTCCGGAGTTGTAATCAATATCCTGATCTTCCTGGGAGTTTCCCGAGGAACCTACCACAAACGCGGACACTACGAAATGGTTGAGAAAACAGGATTGTACTGGCACTTTGTCGATTTGGTATGGGTGTTCGTATTTACATTCTTCTACTTAGTTTAATTTTTTTGAAAGATATAGATCATGGAAAGAGACGATATTATTGAATATTCATTAGATGCTCACCATAGCGAAGAACAAGGAAAGAAGATTCGTCGCAAGATTTGGTTAGTAACAGCGATCCTTACTGTCATTACAGCATTTGAAGTTGCTGTAGGTGCAATGGTTCACCAGGACAATCCAATGTGGTGGGTGGTGAAATTATTGTTCATCGGTTTAACACTATTAAAAGCAGGTTACATTGTATTGGTATTCATGCACTTGGGTGATGAAAGAAAAGTATTGAAATACTGCATCCTGGTTCCGTATTTTATATTCATTATTTACCTTATTTTCATTGCGCTGACTGAGGCTAATGCAGTCCATTCAGCTTGGGAAACATACGGAGGGTAGTTTCATTTTAAATCATTTTAGCCAATGGCTAAGTCAAATTCTAAGGCCGGTTCGTTAAGATCAGTGTTCGCACTACTGCTTCTATTCGGACCGGCTCTTATTTTAATATTCATTTCCACTCG
>CBFGPJ010000047.1:0-10762 GCA_965650615.1 uncultured Fluviicola sp.
TTTTCCCGGAAAAGCAGAATTTCAACCGGTGACTCGGATAGCCAATTCTTAGGTGAAGACAAGGAATGGTTGGTGCAATATTGCAAGGAACAGGAAGCAATCGACCCACAGGATTATTATATTTTCGGTCACCGTCACCTTCCAATGACGATCCAAATCAACGAACGGGCGGTGTACATCAACCTGGGAGAATGGATCAATTATAACACGTATGCCGTATTTGACGGTTTTGAGACGAAACTTTTAGAGTGGAATTCCTAATTCCTATCCCGATAGCTATCGGGACCTAATTCCTAATAAAAAATGTTCATAGAGTTGACTTCGACTACGCTGCGCCTATGCTGTTCGCATGACGCCGAAGCTTTAGCGAAGGAACAAGCTCCTGCGTAAGCATTCAGTCACCTTGTTCACTAAAGTTCAATATTCGCAATTCGTAATTCGCAATTCGTAATTGTTTACTGGCCTTCTTTCTTTGGTTCAGGATCTTTCGGTTTCGGTTCTTTCTTCTTTTTTTCTTTTTTCTGTTTGGTCGTGGTTGGCATTGCATCGTCTTCCTTACCGGAATTCGGGGTCCCGCCAAACGTACGGATCTCTCTTCCCTGCTCATCGAAGACGTGTTCTTCAATCAGAATATCGTTTTTATAAATTGCGCGGCTCTTTATTTTTCCATCCGAAAAACGTTCTTCAAAAGCGCCTTCACGCACTTCCATCTTTGTCATGGATTTCAGTTCACTCACTACCGCTACATAATACAATTTCCCTGATTTGATCGGACGATTTACACCTTTTGCAAGGTTGTTCCCTTTCAGAACAGTTTCATTAAGTGCTTCTCCTGCAACAGCACTTACCACAATATTCGCGTCCTTCAAACTGTCTAACACCTGTGCTTTTGGCTTTTTATCATACAACATTTGTCCCAATGCGTCAGCTACTTCTTTTGTAGGACAAGCATACAATTCCGCTGTCACATACTGATTTGGCTTAGGAGTTACTTTTTTATAGTTCTCAATTGACTGCAGTGTCTGATTATAAAACAGTGTCTTAAACTCGCCGTTTCGGGAATCCATATCCCAGGTTTCGGTACGCAACAACTTTCCATCGTCGTAATAATAATGCTGCACACCGTGTTTCTTTCCTTCCTTGAAATTCAATTCTTCGATGATCTTTCCCTCACGATTGTAAACAAGGAAAGGACCATCCAACACACCTTTCACATAATTAACCTGCTTATTTCTTACACCTTTGGAATCATAGGTAATTTTGGGACCGTTTAAAACACCCTGGATGTATTTCTCGTATTTGGCGGTGTCACCTTTCGCATTAAAAGTCAACTGAGCGCCTTCAAGCTGTCCCAGTTTATAGGTTTTTTCCCAGGCTGGAATTTGTGTAGAGTCATTGAAATAAGTCCAGTGGCCATCTTCCACTCCCTGCACATGAGAACGGATTACCATGATACACCCTGATTTATAATAGGTCGTGTCGATTCCATTTGCATATCCATCCACAAATGTTACTCTTCGTTCCAGGATCCCGTTCATATGGCATGTTTCACAGATTCCCGAGAAAGGCATTTTCTGAGAGCTTGTTACGACACGTTTGCCGTCTTGTGACATTTCCAGTTTTTGGTTACAATCTACAACACCGGCAATCTTACCACATTCCCATTCCGTGTATCTCTGTTTCGCACGATCTGCGGCTTTCTGATAACAAGGAACCGAATCTTTTCTCGCAATACCAAAATTCGGTTGGGCGGAAACCACCAGGGAGAATAAACAAAAAATAGCAACGAGAATTTTCATATTTTATAGACTTTAGACTAAAGACTAAAGACACAAGACTCGTCTTTAGTCTCTTGTCTTAAGTCTTACAGTCTTTGATTAATCAATTACTGTTCCAACTTCAGCGAAAGTTTAGACAAGGCGTCTTTCATTCTTTTTGGAATCGGAATTGAGCATTTGTTTACGCTATCGTAGCAAACCAGCACAGAGCTTCCTGTTGTTTTTACCTCGTTCAGCACTTTCACTTCGTAAGACAAGGTAAAACTTTTTTCGCCCACGTGCTTCAGGTAGACAAAAATTTCTACCGGTTCATGGAGGAAAACAGGTTTCAGGTATTCCAACTCATTTTTTCGCAGGATCACTCCTGTTTTTTTCCAATCCCAATCTGTCCCCAACATCTGACGGAAGTAATGGATTCTCGCTTCTTCAAAATAATTAAGGTAAACAGCATTATTTACATGCTGCATCATATCACAATCAGAAAAACGAACTTGCAGTCTATAAGAATCTAACATGTGTTACTTTTTATCTAAAACACTATACTCGGAGTTGTTTGAAATAAATTCAGGGACAACTTCTTTCATTAATCGAACAAGTGAAAGGTTATCTGTTTTACCAACCGCTTCCAACAACTCATTAATCGTACGGTATACCTTTTCGTCTACCTCTCTTTCCGATGCGATCAGGATCTTCGGATGGTGTGTTTCCTGCACATTTTCAGCGTCATTGAGCAACTCTTCGTAAAGCTTCTCTCCCGGTCTTAAACCAGAGTATTTTATCTCAATATCCTTCCCTAATTCCAAACCGGATAATTGGATCATTTTTTTTGCCAAATCTACAATACGAACGGATTTCCCCATATCGAATACATAAATCTCACCACCGCTTCCCATAATCCCGGCTTCCAGTACCAACTGGCATGCTTCAGGAATGGTCATGAAATAACGGGTAATTCGTTCATCCGTTACGGTAACCGGCCCACCTTGCTCAATTTGTCTTTTGAATAACGGAATCACCGAACCATTTGATCCCAATACATTTCCAAAACGGGTAGTGATGAACTGAGTCTGGCCATTATTTGCAGCCTGTGCAATGATTTCAGCGATGCGTTTGCTCGCTCCCATCACATTTGTCGGATTCACCGCTTTATCGGTTGAGATCATGACAAACTTATGAACTGCTTTCTTGTTCGACAGATCGACCAGGATCTTTGTTCCCTGCACATTATTCCTTACCGCTTCTGACGGGTTTAATTCCATCATCGGCACATGTTTATAAGCTGCCGCATGAAAAACCCAGGAAGGATTAAACGTATCGAATAAGCGTTCCATTCGCTCTTCGTTGCAAATGTCACCGATTACAATTTCAAAAGCCGGAATATCCTTTAGCTGGTTCAATTCGAACTCCAGGTCATATAATGCAGATTCAGCCTGGTCCAATAAAACCACCAATTTGGGTTGATATTCCAATACCTGTCGAACAATTCCCGACCCGATGGACCCGGCGGCTCCCGTAACCAAAACCACCTGATCTTTTAAACCATCAGCTAATTTCTCCTGGTTCAGTACAATTGGAGTTCTTCCCAGTAAATCTTCAATATTTACCTGGGCAATCTGATTGGTCGTAAATGCACCGTTGATCCAGCTTTTCGGACTTGGTACTTTTTTTACCTCTACACCGGCCTCAATGCATTTCTCCACAATAGATGTCCTTTTTTCCGGATCTAAGTTTTGAATCGCAATAATAATTTGGTGAATCTTATTCTTTTGCAGGATTTCTTCCAATTTGGAAGTATGAAACACTTCCACTCCTTCAATCCTGTTTCCGGAGATCCGGTTGTTATCATCCAAAAAACCAAATACCTTCAGGTTGATCCGAACATCTTTTTCAATAATCCGCTTTGCTATCAGCCCGGAGACTCCCGCACCGTAAATCAGTACCAATTTTTGTTCGCTGCTTGATTTTACTGATTCCAGGTAGAGTAATTTCACTATAAAACGTGAAACCGCCAGGAAAAAGAAACAGAAAACGTATTCAATTACGATGATCGAACTCGGAAAAAGATAATAATCGTCGATCCAATTGTAACGGATGATCCCAATGATCACAAAAAGCACGGAAGAAGTGGTTGTTGCTAAAAAAAGCCGTTTGAAATCAGATGTTGACGTATGCCTGACAATCCCTTTTTGAATTCCAAAAGAAAGGAAAACGATCAATCTAACTGCAAAAAAGACAATGATCGAATACTTGACGATTCCCAATTCAAGTTTCCATTGCGCATCATCTGCCTTAATATCAAAACGGATCAGATAAGCGATCACCAAAGAAAAGGCCGAAATGAATAAATCAATCAGGACTATAATCCACCGGGGCAAATTTTTCTTAGGAAACATTGTTGATCGTGCTATTCATTTTGTTCATTGCAAATTTAAGGGAATAAATCAGGTAAACAACCCGCCATTTAAAGAAATCGTTTGTCCGGTAACATAATCCGATTCGTCTTTCAGCAACCAATCAATTGTGGTTAAAATAGTTTCAACTCCTCCCAATCGATTCTTCGGAATCTGTGAAATAATTTGCTGCTGCATTTCAGGCGAAACTTCACTGATCATTCCCTGATCGAAATAACCGAGTGCCAGCGCATTACAGGTAATCGAATGGTTTGCAAGTTCTTTGGCAACTGTTTTCGTTAAGCCAAGGATTCCTGCTTTACTTGCTGCGTATGCCACTGTTCCGGGAACCCCAGTTTGTGCTACGACAGAAGAAACATTGATAATTCGTCCGAAATTATTGGCACGCATGCCCGGGATCAAACCCTGGCATAGAAGAAACGGTGCAGTCAAATTCACTGCCATAACTTCATTGAAATCGACAGATGTCAGTTTCCAGCTCATTCCGTTTTTTGAAATTCCCGCATTGTTAATCAATACATCTACTTTTCCAAAATTGGCAAGAATACTTGAAATGAGATTCTTGACCTGGTTTTCATCCCTCAAATCAGCTTTAAACCAGGCATGTTCACAACTCACATCAAACGGTTCCTGCTGAAACGTGTGTAAAGCCAGCCTGACATCCTGCTTTTCAAAATGTTTTACCATTGCCGAACCCAATCCACCTGTTGCTCCTGTAATGAGAATTACTTTTTTCTCCATTTATCCCTTATCGTTTTAACTATTCTCCACCAAAATGGAGCATTATTCCAGCTTAATTGCGAATATACGACATCTTGCGCCCCAAAATTCAAATTAAATCTTCTCACCGACTCCACATTTGAGCCTCCGAAGTCGAATGTTTTTCCTTTGGAATCCGCATATTCAATCGCGCTAAGCATCAATTTATACATTCCCCCGGATTTTTTTGCCCCTTCATTTGTAGTGCCTTTCAGGTAAAGCACCGTTGAATTTGTTTCTAAAATCCAGATTCCTCCCATCCAGGCAGTTTCATGATACAAATTGAATTGTTCCAGGCCTTTGTTTTTATAGCTATTCACCAGCTTTTCGAGGATCGGAAGGGTGTGTTCATTAATTCCATGAATGCGATTTTGCAACTCATTTCGAAGCAAATCCATCATCTCAGGAATATGCGCTTCTCTTTTGACCGTAAATTCAATCGATTTATTTAACGAACGCTTCGCCTGTTGATTCAATTTTAATTTTCCAGGATCCAATTTCTGGTAAATACGTTGGTTTAAGCTAAATCCGCGACCTAACTGAAGATCTGCAACCGGGAACTCACTTTTTAAAGTCATGATTAACTCTTCCTCCGAAACCGGTTCTCCGATCCATTCCATAAAACGATTGAAAAACGGTGTTACCAATACCTTCACTCCTCCTTTTACCACATATGGACATGCCATTCCGGATTTAAAGTCGTCGGTATAAAGAATCGACCAATTTTCGCTCGTTGCATCCAGGTAAGCGGATTCCGAGAATACAGAAGCATTTTGAGATGAAACCAATTCATCCCATTGACTTTTTTTTTCGGTTGAATCTGCGTTTACAAATTGCATGATCCGAAATTTACGAATTCAAGTTCTGATTTCATCTCTGAAACAAACGATTCCAATTTTTCCAGCGAATATTCAGTCATTCCTTTCGGGTGACCGATCACCACAAAAGTTTGCACCTTTTTATCCCGGTAGTACTTCGCTTGTTTCACCAACTGTGAAGCATAATACCCATCCGAACTGACATGATTCCAGGTTTTGTTCAATAATACAGATTTTTTCCGGCCCGGTTGAGCCAGGAAAGATCCGTCACCAATCATTTTATGGGCTGCAGGATTCAGTCTTCCAAGAATGTACAAACGCCAATAGAACAGTGGCGAAAATTCCCATGAAGAAATTGGAATTTCGAAGAAATAACCGTTTGGATCTTCCTTCGTAACATCCGATTGAAAACGGTACGGATTTCCAAAAGGCAACACATTCGTAAAGTCAAAATCATAATGAGCTGATTCAAATTTCCCTCCCGGAAACACCGTCGAATCCTTCTCAATTTCCAGTTCACGGAAAACTTTTTCGACCTGGCTAAAGGGTTGAATACACCAGCCTCCGGCACGATAAGTTGTTGGTTTTTTACCTGTAAGATCCGTTAAGAACCGGTAGTATTTCCGAACGATGGCTTCTGCCTCCTCATCCGGAAAATCAGATAGTTTATAGCAACCATCCGTTACAACAACCCATTTTTCACCATCGTAAACCGATTTTTCCCAATGCGGGTGAATGTGAAGTTGAACTTCGCAATGAAGGGCCTGCATTTCATACAACTGGTTCCTGATCCTGTTAAAATCTGCTTCCAGTTCGGGAAATTGCTGCTTGTATTCCATCATTTTGATCAGAAAACCAATATCTACAAAAAATACAAGCGGAATGCCGTGTTTTCCTGCAATTGCCAACAATCGATCCGTGGGTTCAATCATACATTTTTGAACACTTCCTGTATTTGTTCCGAAGAACAATTCGTAATCAAATGTCAGAATCACCTGCATTGTACGAAGATAATATAATCGTTCGGTTTAGAAGACAGCGCGGTGTTTTTCCAAAATCTATCGTATTTTTAGCAGACAATAGACTTGAGACGAAAGACATAAGATAATTTCAATGTCTTGAGTCTCCGGTCTTTTGTCTTTAGTCTAAAAAAATGAAAGAAATCGAACGGAAATACCTGGTCAGTGATTCCATCACAGATGTTGTCAAGTACCTGCAATCCAAAAAAATAAGACAGGGATATATTTCGGATCTGGACGGAAAAACGGTTCGCGTCCGGACAAAAGGTGAAAAAGGTTATTTGACCATTAAGGGAAAATCAGTCGGTATTTCGCGAGATGAATTTGAATACGAGATCCCGCTTGAAGATGCGAACCAACTATTGGCTAATTTTTGCACAAAAGTCCTTGAAAAGGAACGCTATGAACTTGTTATCGGAGAAAAGAAATGGGAAATTGACATTTTCCATGGCAAACTGGAGGGATTGAAGATCGCGGAGATTGAATTGGAATCCGAAGAAGAGGTATTTGAATTACCGAATTGGATTGAAAAAGAGGTGAGTTCGGATGTTCAGTATTACAATTCCAGGTTGATTGAAAAGGCATGACTTCGACTTCGCTGCGCCTATGCTGGAGCTCCTGCGTAAGCATTCAGTTACCTTTTTCTTCAGTTTCTTTCAACTCATTAAAACAGTCCTACTAAAAGACAACTCCGCTCAACAACCCAAAATAAAAGGAGGTTGAGCGGAGTCGAAACCTATTTATTCAATTCTTTTGCGATTTCCCCAAAGAAATAAGTACAAGTACTTCTTCCCCACCAATACGGTTTATCAACGTCTGTATATGCGATCAGATCGTATTTCGCTTTCGCTTTTTCGAAATAAGTCTGGGCATTTTTCGCACCTCCTCCAAACATTTTTGGGGTGTAGAACGTTGAGATTCCTTTCAACAGATAAATGTGCGGGTTATTTTCATTGATTGCCTTTGCAGCTTTCAAATTGTCATCAAAAATCTTTCCATATTTCTGCCAGCGGTTTTCAGGATCCGCACCGATTCGGGCGTTTGCAATCAATGCTTTCATGATATTGATCTCGTCAGGTAAAGGGCATGCTTCAATTTTAGCCATTTCTCCTTCTGCATTATCAACCAACACGTCTTTGATCGTTAAGGTCGGTTCGAAGTAAGACATCTGAACACACGAATAGGCGTAATAATATGCCGGCATCCAGTTTTCAGGATATTTCTCCTTCAAAAGTGCAAACTGATCCGTTTTTGCCTTCCACCCTTCCAGGGTATACGTCGAATCAAAAGTTGCACATATCGGCTCCAATTCTTTTTTGATCTCATCCTGGGCATTTGCTTGCAGTGTAAATGCCAAAACCACTGTTAGAATTATCTGTTTCATAGTCTGTAATTAAATTTCATCTTTGTTAAACTCCTTCAAGGACAGGTTGAACCCGAAGAAAATATTGAAATAAAACGGCGGTTTTACTTCGTATCTCTGGCTTCCGTCATAACTGTATCTATATCCAAGTACATTATGCTGATTCGTAATATTATCTAAGCTAATATAAAAGACTGTAAAAAACTTTTTAATAGTTGTTAAATATGCTGCCGTGAAAGCCAGGTTGTGATAATCCGGGGAACGGTCTCCAAGGAAACGTGAACTGGTCGGATTGTAATACGGTCTGCCGCTTGCATAACTGTATGTCATGGAGAAACTTGTTTGAAGTTTCATAGAAAAATACTTCATCACCACATTCAGGTTGTGATCCGAAACATAATCCGGAGTTACTTTACTGACATAGTTTTGGTATAATCTTTTGGTATCAATATAGCTGTATGAGATCCAATAATCAAAGTTCTTAATGGATTTCTTATCCCTCCAAAAGACATCAATTCCCTGGGCATAACCCGATCCGCTATTGTCGACCATTCCGTAATTGAAGCGGAACGCGTTCGGAGTATAGGGAACTCCTTGCTCACGAATTAATTGGTCATATGATTTATAATATCCTTCGAGACGGAAAATGCGGTTTTTGGCAATAAGCTGGTAATTCGCCATTAAATGCAAAGCTTCCTGGAAATTCGGCCGGTATCCCTGCATCAGGTAATTTTGTGAAGCCAATTGGTAAAAATACCCGGAAGCCAATGAAATCTGACCGGTCTTCCCCGTTTTGATCGCCATTGCCAAACGCGGAGAAATATTTCCTTTTGCCAGCAATTTGGAATATTCTGCACGAACTCCCGGTTTGATCGCAAAGTTCCGGAAAGGAATGATATCCGCTTCAACATACCCTGCACTCAACATTTCAGAAAACTGCCCGATTAATGTATCGAATGCTTGCTGGTATTGAAAATGCTGCAATTCGGAACCAATCACCATCTTGAAACGATTTCCAGCCGTATAAATCAATTCTCCACGACCTTGAACCCGTTTATCGTTTCGTGTTGAAACAAGAGTATCCCAGGTCACATCATCGTCGTTATTGCTTAGTGAAAAACCCAAATAATACTTCCATTTTTCGCCAATCGGATTTATAAATGTGGTGTTCACATAGGTGTTCTGATTTTTCAAACCGAATTTCATGGTTGCCCCGGCCACTTCCGGATTCGGGATTTCCAAACCGGAGCTGTTATATGTTTGATTAAAAGTCATTTTAAACATTCCTCCGGTAGAAGTTTTGGAAACATATCTCCCTGAAAAACCGAATCCTTGCGGAGCTTCGTAGAATTTTATGTTTGCTTTTGCCAGTGCCAAAAACGGGGACAGGTTCTGATAATATCCTGTAAATTCAACCGCACTGTTCTCCATCAGTTTGGAACCTCCAAGAAAAAGCCCCGCAAAATTTGCCCCAATGTTGATGTTTGTCTTGTCCGGCAGGTCCAAAGTACTTAAATCCAAAACAGAAGATAAAGCCTGTCCGTAACGGGCAGTATAACCACCGGTACTGAAAGCAGTTCCTTTAAACTGGAATGGATTAAAGCGGGTTCTTTGAGCTACTCCGGGAACAGAACTTCCGAAAGCATTTTGCGCTACAAGCCCGTCTACAATAAAAGAAGTCTCACTGACATCTCCACCACGTACCATTAAACCGGTTTGATCTCCTCCATTTCGCTGAACCCCGGGAAGCGTCTGAATGGCTCCTGCAATATCTCCTTGTCCGCCCGCAGTGGTAACAATATCGATAGGATCAAGAATAGCCACCGTCCGGTCATTGGATGCCGACATAGTACCGGCAGAAATAACTACTTCTTCAATCGCTCTTGATTGACGGACTTTAATATTTTGAATGATTGGGGTTCCTTTCAAATCCACTTCAATGGCTTGTTCTTCCAATTCATCTCCACGGATAACCAGTGTTTGTTTACCGGTCATTTTAGTGGTCAATTTATACGCTCCTTTTTCATCCGTTTGCGCTCCGTCGGTTGTTCCTTTCACAAAAACGGTAGCCATAAAAACAGGTTTTCCACTTTGATTCAGCACCGTTCCTTCAATCGAAGTTTGTGCAATCAAATAAATTGGGGCCAAACTAATAAGCAATAGTATATACTTCATAACAATTAATTACGAGGCTAAATTAGATTGAAAAAAGAGAAAACCGTATCTAAAATCGGTGAATTGATTTCACGGATCGGTCAAAAGCAGTTTATAACTTGTCGCTTTCCAAATCAGTTTTTTGTGTATCGAAAACACTTGATCCAATGCGAACGGCGAACCATTCCAAGAATAATTCCAGGGTTGGTTTCGGGTATTCTTCTTCCGAATCGACCACTGCGAGGCATTCGTTTTTCATGATCTTTTTGAAATGGGATTCGATCAAAGGTTCGTATTCGAAAAAATCTTCTTCTATTAAATACAGATTTCCCTCCAGGTCATCCGACTCATCAAAATCAAATTCCGGGTCGTGTTGTTTTGCCCAATCACAAAAGGCTTGTTTTGGTTCTACGTAAATGTATCCTCTGTTGACTACTTTCATATTTCTTTTTTTGAGACC
>CBFGPJ010000048.1:0-10755 GCA_965650615.1 uncultured Fluviicola sp.
TCCCGTTTCCTGGTGATCAATTTCATCATGCAGGCTTTTTTAAGTCTTGGGTTTTTACAGCAAGCACAGATCTTCACCAAACAATTTGTGTTATGGATGTTCCTTCGGATTTCTCCTACTCCCGGGGGAAGTGGTGTTGCAGAATGGGCATTCGGTGAGTTGCTGTCCGAATTCAGTGCAAGTATTATCCTTTTGGGAACGATGGCTGTTTTGTGGCGTTTGATCTCCTATTTTCCCTATTTGATCATCGGATCAATTATTCTTCCAAGATGGTTATCCCGGAAACGAAAAACCAAAGACTAAATCGTTTCGAAGTCCGCTAAAAAATAATGCCGTTTCGGATATTATTGCTATCTTTGCGCTCTTAAAACGGTAAAGATCATGTCTTACGGCGTAAAAATTTTTGCAGGAAGAGCGTCCAAATCGCTTGCAGAACAAATAGCTACCAAATTTGGAGCTAGCTTGGGTGATGTAAAAGTTACTGAATTCAGTGATGGTGAATTTCAACCGTCATTTGAAGAAACAGTGCGTGGTCAAGACGTATTTATCGTTCAGTCTACCATGCCTCCAACAGAGAATTTATTCGAAATGTTGTTGATGGTTGATGCAGCAAAACGTGCTTCTGCACGTAAAATTATTGCTGTTATCCCTTATTTCGGATTTGCCCGCCAGGACCGAAAGGATAAACCAAGAGTTGCTATCGGTGCGAAATTGATCGCAAATATGTTGATGGCTGCGGGTGTTGACCGTGTGATGACCATGGATTTACACGCCGATCAAATTCAAGGATTCTTTGAAGTTCCGGTGGACCATTTATTTGCTTCAACTTTGTTCTTCAACGAAATGAAGGCTTTGGATAACGGTAACCTGATTATGGCTGCTCCGGATGCAGGTGGTGCAAAACGTGCGAATGCTTACGCCAAGAAGTTGGATACCGGTTTGGCTATTTGTCACAAACACCGTAAGAAAGCAAACGAAGTAGCGGAAATGACTGTAATCGGAGACGTTGCAGGAAAAGATGTGATTTTGGTAGACGATATGTGTGATACGGCAGGAACTTTGACAAAGGCTGCTGAATTATTCATGGAAAAAGGAGCAAATAGTGTTCGTGCATTCTGTACACATGCTGTGTTGTCAGGACCTGCTTACGAACGTATTAATAACTCGAAGTTAACGGAGCTGATCGTAACTGATACGATCCCGTTAAAAGAGAAAAGTGATAAGATTCGGGTAATTACCGTGGCTGATCTGTTTGCAGATGTGATCGATCGCCTGGTTAAAAACGAATCCATCAGCACACATTTTATAATTTCGTAAAAAAGAGTCCGCCAAGGCGGATGATAAATAAATAAAAACAAACATGAAAGTAGCACAATTGAGCGGTTCGCCACGCGCGAACGTAGGGAAGAAAGATGCTAAAGCTTTGAGAGACTCAGGGCAGGTTCCATGTGTTCTTTACGGACAAGGAACTCAAACACATTTTTCTCTTCCAGACATTAAAGTTGAAAAATTGGTTTTTAACCCTGATGTTTTCAATATCGAATTGGATATTGACGGTAAAAAAACAAACGCGATCATCCAGGAGATCCAACAAAATCCTATCACGGATAAAGTAATGCACATTGACTTTTTGGAATTAGATTCTAAGAAGCCGGTTAAAGTGGCATTGCCAGTTCGTTTGACAGGTGCTTCCCGTGGTGTATTAGCGGGAGGTCGTTTGATGCAGGTTTTCCGTCGTTTACGTGTAGTTGGTCTTCCGGCAGATTTGCCAGAGGCTATCGTAATCGATATTACTAAATTGCGTATCGGACAATCTATTCGTGTGAAAGATTTGGAAAACGATGGTTTATCTATCTCTGAAGCGAAAAACGCAGTTGTAGTAGCTGTTAAAATGGCTCGTGGAGCTTCTAAAGCTGCTGAGGCTGATGACGATGATGATGAATAAGATTCAGAATAT
Source organism: uncultured Fluviicola sp. (assembly GCA_965650615.1). Classification (GTDB taxonomy): domain Bacteria; phylum Bacteroidota; class Bacteroidia; order Flavobacteriales_D; family Crocinitomicaceae; genus Fluviicola. The sequence continues at coordinate 1,958 of CBFGPJ010000048.1, forward strand.
CTAAACAGAACCCCGACATTCGAATGAATCGTCGGGGTTTTTTATTTCCAAAATTTTACGCTATAAAAAAGCCATCTTTACTTTTACGCAAAAGATGGCAACTAACTATTAGATTTAGGAAGTAGGCTCTAATTTCTTTACCTACTTAGGATACGCCAAATTTACAGTGCAACTTTGGTTTTCTCCTTCCCGTTTTTCTCTAAAGCAGTTTTCAGTTTTTTAACCGTCAATTTTGAACAAAATCGTTTTTTGGATTTCCTGAATTTAGTGTTTCACAACAGATTTTTGCACATGCTTTCCGCCGACAGTGTAAACCAATTGATACATTCCACCTGATAAATCAGTCAGTCTCAATTCCGTTAACTTAGCATTCATTTTCTTCTCGCGAACAACTCTTCCCAAACAATCCGTTAACACAAGCATTCCTCCCACTTCTTCCGATTCGATGATCAAAAGATCGGTAGCCGGATTCGGATACACGTTGAATTTAAAGTCGTCCGGATCACTTATTCCTGCAAGATCGATCACATGGACCAACTTCATTGTTGCATTATCCGGACAAGCATCATTTACACCTGTCAACATCACTTCGTAAATTCCTGCTGCCGGATACGTGTGCCATGGATTTTCGTCCTGACTTTGAGTTCCGTCACCAAAGTCCCAGTTATAACCGTTTGCATTGGACGATAAATTGGTACAATTCAGAACCGCATTCGGTAAGTAAAGGGTATCATTATTGATATCAAACTGCGCAATTACCGGCAAACTCACCAGGATATCTATCAGTTGCTGAACAGTATCCGAATCCGTTGGTCCGTATGCGATCAACTGTACCTGGTAAGAACCGGAAGCCGAAAACTGTATCTTCGGGTTTACCTCCGTGCTCGTGGCCGGTGTTCCACCCTGGAATGTCCATAAGTAGCTTGTACCGTCAACAGACGTATTTTGGAAAAGCAATGAATCATTTGAACAAACATAGGTATTCTGTAACTGGAACGAAGCTGAAGGAGGATTTGTCGGCAACACAACCGTTTGACCATTTGAAGAGATTATAGAAGAGAAAGCTCCCGCCCCGTTTTCTGCTTTCACGGAAACATAATAAGTGGTTCCGGTTGTAAGGTTCAAACCACCGATACTTGCGTTCGTGTTCCAATAGTTATTCGTCCACGGAACAATGTCTTCGGCACCTGGAGCCGTACCGATCGCCACCCAATAGTTTGCTATATCTGAATTTGTATCGGAAGAAACCGTCCAGTTGGCTTCCAGCATTGAATTACTGGTTGTTGTTGATGCATCGGCAAACAATCCATCGTTAACTGTCTGAATGGATGAAGGACTTGTCCAGTCGATTTTCACATCCTGGGAAGAAACAGCCGATAAATTTCCTGCAACGTCCTGAACGATCGACTTGATCCGTCCGGCAGCAGTAGAAGAATTCGGGCTTTCGTAACGCATATCACCTGATGCACCAACCGAAATAGCTGTACTGGAACTTCTTGAACGATACACTCGCAGATCATTTACCTTGTAAACGCAATTTCCTGTCCGGAAGGAAATATAATTCCCGCTTGCTAAAGGAGCAGGATCTGTCCACGTTCTTGTAAGCACATTATTGACATAAACCTGGTGCTTTCCCGTAATTCGGTCATAAGCCACTTTGTAGTCATACCATTGGTCCGTATTGAAGTCATAACTCACTTCATCCACCAAACTGTAAACATCATTGGTAACCTTGTAGATCTGGATTTTATCGTTGTCCAGGCGGAAAAACACGAAATAGGAATTTCCCCGGTTCGTCAAAGTCGGATCACTGCAGAAATAATGCAGGCCCGCTCTTCGGTTCGTACCGGTTCCGGACATAGCTCCCGCCCAGTGGTATAGGTAGCGGTTGCTCAGGTTACTGGTAACACTTGCCCAGAGATTCGAATTTCCATTGGCTTCATCACTGTGGAGCAAATTACCGGCACTCAAAGACCACACCCCCGATTGGGACGTCCAGCTGGAATGGATCGCAGCCTGATCGAAATTATCATTGAAAAAACCTTTTGTTCCATTCGCACGCCAATCGCTTCCATTCAGATCTGTCACCTGGTAAAAAGATTTCTCGATCCCGCTTCCTCCTGAATTGTCCGTATCGGTATAACTTGCTGTAAAGTCTTGTGTAACCCAGGTAACAGGAACACTGATCGTTGTCATCGGAGCAATTGCATCTCCTAAAGCAGGATTGGTAATCACACTCGTCCAGTTTGCAACCCACCCGGCAGCAGTCGTAGCACAATCACTGCGGAATTCGATCAGCAAAGCTCCGCTGGATGAAGTAATTGTTCCTGGAGAAGTTGTTCCTGTATAAACTCCGATCAAGGGAGCACTATTCGTAGCCCCGTCATAAATATAGAGGTAGTCCCAATTGGCCTCCAGAGAGAAACTGGAAAAATTTAAGGTTACCGAACTTGCATTTGCCGGTTGAATTAGGGTAAAATAGCGTTGATCGTTGCTGTAATTGGCTCCGCTTCCCCCGGTATCGGTAAACGTACCACTCGCTGCATTCAGCGTATTTTGCGTCGGATTGTTATTCACCAAACGATAGTAAAGCCCCCAATCCCAGTAAATCCCCGGATCTGTATGCGTTTGATTTGGGAAATGCTGATGGCCTTTGATCTTGGTACAACCTCCCAATACATTGGTGCCGGTTGTTGCTGCACCCGAAAATGTTCTAAGCGGATTAATTCCATAACCGCTCTGGCAGATATCCCGCGTAATTCCTGCGGAAGCGTTGTACAAAGCACTCGTATACCATTGCGCCTGGCTCACATAACCTTCGTGCTCATATCCGATCGTATATGGATTTTCTGATCCCACGTGCCAGGCTTTATTTGCTTCCAGTACCATTTGGGTTACTTGCCCGTCCGATGAACGAACCACATAATGGTAAGAAACGCTCGAAGAACAATTCTGAGACCAGGAAATTGCTCCCGCATACGTTCCCTGGATCGTATGGATCGTAATGGCAGAAATGGCGGTCCCGCTTCTGGAACTGAAATTACACGAAGGCGCAGGATTCCAGATTGCCGGTGCGTATTCTGTAGATTTCAGAGAAGTTCCTGTTTTCTTCGGAAAGTATTTCTGGCCGGAATTGGTTTGGATACCGGTTTCGGAGAAAATTACTTTTTGAGCACTTAACACAGCCAGGTTTTCGGCACCAAAGAGGCTTACCAAATCAAAATTGTAATTCGGGAAATGGTACAGAACGGAATTCTCATCCTTATTCAGGAAACGGAACAGTTCATATAATTCAGCATCCCTTGCATACGCATTCACACGACCTGAATCTGATAAATAAGACAACCTGCTAAAAATCTCCTTTAGTGAATTTTGCAACGAATTTCCTTTCAATTCTGTCATGTAACCATCAACCACTTTTGCAAAAGCATTGATCTCCGCAGCCGGGTCTTGTTTCATTTGTGTCAGCGAAACTCCTGAAAGCTGAGAAACCAGTTTCATGTTCTCTTTGAAATAACCTTTTCCTTTTGCTACCATTCCCAGGAAGCCATAAGATTTCGGAAGTCCCGAACAAGACTCTAACTCAGAGGCAGTCAAATAAGACATCCGGGTTTGAGTAAACGAAACTGCTTCCAGAATTCCTTTTGGAATTGCCGGATACGAGCTGTATGCCTGTTGGCAATAACTCTCAAAATTCGTCTGGCTTGTTTGTGCCAACGAAGCAAAGCCGAAAAAACAGCTTGTGAATAGTAGGATTTTCTTCATCTATTTTCATTTTGTAGCGCGCAACTAATATATCTAATTCTATATACAACTGAAAATCAAGATGAACGAAAATGGATTTAGTAGTCTAAATTTAATGTCTTAGAGTTTTCAAATTCATGTTTCTATCGGCATCCAGTCAAAAAAACTACGATTTCAACTTCTCTAATAGTTTTCCACCTTTTTATCATTGCCACAAAAAGGTGGAGCCAAAAAGGTCTAGGCGGGGGTAAACCGATCGACCTGTTAGCAGGTCATGCCAGAATTTCTCATAAACTCAGCGTACCGCCTCAAACAGTATGAGAAATTTACTGTCATTTACTGCACAGGTACCCGATCTTGTTCACCTAATCGCCATTTTTCAATCCTGAGTAAGTTGAATGATTTTAGTCCTGAATAGAAATCTTAAACGATGTTTTACTCATGAAAAATATGGATCCAAAGGATCCGGGATACACGGTAGTTGAAAAACATCGTCAGCATCAATACCGTGAACATAATTCCAAAGAGTAATCCAAGGGGAACAAACCAGGTTATCAATAAGAAAACGGCTATTAATTCCGCAATGGCCATTCCGTAACTGATATACATTGCTCCAAAGAAATAACCCGGCTCTTTATCGAACTTGTAATTACATTCTGAGCAGCGCTCATACATCTTCGGAGCTTTCAAATGCAGTAAAGATCCTTTTGTTTCGAAGACTTTTCCTTTTCCGCAGATCGGACAAGTTCCATTGAGTACCCATTTAAAATCTGACATCTCTTTTTTTTACAAAGTTACCGGGAACGAACCTTTTGGTTCTTTATTCTTTAACCCAAATAATTACACTATTCGGACATTTTTAATACCTTTAAGGATGAAATTCCCGAGGCTTCCTATAGAAAAATTTGACGAAAACGGCTTGTTACAGGCTTTTTATGTAAATCGTTTTTCGGAACATCTGAAAAAATACCATTCGGACATTACGCATCCGCACAAACACGATTTCTATCTGACGGTTTTCTTTGAGAAAGGAAAAGGAAGACACGATATTGATTTCAATTCTTACACCATTCACCCCAACAGCATTTTCTTTCTTCAACCGGAACAGATCCACCATTGGGAATTTGAAGAAGAAGCGGAAGGCTGGATCTTTTTCCATTCGGAAGACTTTTACAAGTTGTATGTCACTCATTTTGAATTGTACCAATGGCCGTTCTTCCAGTCCAGGGATTCCAATCCGAAACTGGAAATCACAGAAGAAACGGCAATTATTTTACAACAGCGCTTGTCGGAGATTATGTCTGAATACACGAAAAACACGAAACATTCCTTTCTGAAAATTGCGAGCCTGAGCCAATTGATTTATGCCGATCTTGCCCGGATCTATACACAGCAAATGGCACCTACAGTCCAAAAGAACCATTTGTACCAGGACCATTTCCACCGTTTCATCAAATTACTCGATGAACATTATATCCGGCAAAAAAACGCTTCTTTCTATGCTTCTGAACTGGCCATGACCACTAAGCACCTGCACCGGATTTGTTTGTCCTGCACCGGGAAAAGTACTTCTCAATTGATTGCCGAGCGCCTGATCCTGGAAGCTAAACGCAAATTGGTAAGCGACCCGAAAAGTATCCAGGAAATAGCCGATGAACTGGGCTTTGAAAACTACCCTTATTTTCATTTGTTCTTTAAGAAACATGCGGGAGAAACGCCGAAGCAGTTTAGGGATAAATAATCTTGAAGTAATCCTCCCCCTTTATCCCCTCTGACGGAGTCTGACACTCATCAGAGTCGTCTGACCTCCAAAGGGGGAATCGAAAACATGCAATTTTACGTGAGTTTATCACACAAAATTTTCATCTCGATCACCGGTGAGATCTTTTCATACAAGATGTTGTAAACAGCTTCCAGGATTGGCATTTCGACCTGGAATTTTTTATTGATCTCTTTCACACACTTGGTCGCATAATACCCTTCAGCGATCATATCCATTTCCAACTGCGCCGTTTTTACAGAGTATCCTTTCCCGATCATGAAACCGAAAGTCCGGTTGCGTGAAAACTTGGAATAGGCCGTTACCAATAAATCTCCCAGATAAGCAGACGATTTCACATCCCGGTGGATCGGACTTACCTCATCGATGAAATTCTCTATTTCCTGGATGGCATTTGCAATCAAAACGGATTGGAAATTATCTCCATAACCCAGTCCTGAGCAAATTCCCGAAGCCAATGCATATACATTCTTCAAAACAGCGGAAAGCTCCGTTCCGAACAAATCGTCCGAAGTAGTTGTTTTGATGTAACGGCAAGCCAGCATACGTGCCATTTCTTCTGCAATTCCTTCATGCTGACAAGCAATAGTCAGGTAAGACAAACGTTCCAATGCTACTTCTTCTGCGTGACAGGGCCCGCAAATGATCCCGATGTCTTTATATGGAGTTCCGAATGTTTTATGAAAAAAACGCGCCGGAATTGCATTGTACTCCGGAACAATTCCCTTTACAGCAGAAAAAACAATTTTCCCTTTGAATAAATCCGGGGTCGTATCCTTAAAAAGCTCCACCAAAAAAGCAGATGGGGTTGCAACGATCAATACATCACAACGCTTGATAATTTCTTCCAGGTTATTGGAAACGTGAATTTGGTTCAGGTCAAACTCAACTGACTGTAAATAAGTAGGATTGTGTTTGTATCTCAGGATATGAGCTACCTGATCCTCTCTGCGAACAAACCAATTTACCTGTGCAAAATTATTGCACAATATCTTCACCAAAGCGGTAGCCCAGCTACCTCCTCCAATGACACCAACGGTTTTCATGCGCTTATTCATAGTCTTGGCAAATGTACATATAATTCTCTTCGTTGTGTTCAATCGGCTCCTTTCGAAACGGGAAAATAATTCGTTATGCAATCCAACAGAAAGCACTATCTTTGCTAAAAAATTTTATGGCAGAAGTTTCACGAATTTCCACAAACAAAGCACCGAAACCGGTTGGTTTGTATCCTCATGCGCGCAAAGTTGGTAACCTTCTTTTTTTATCGGGAGTTGGACCAAGAGTAGCGGGATCTGATGATATCGACTCTGCTGTTCCAGGACTGAAACTGGATAAGAATGGGAATTTCATTGAGTTTGATTTTGAAGCACAATGCCGCAGTGTTTTCGACAACGTGCGAATTATTTTGGAAGAATCAGGATCAAGCTGGGACCAATTGGTAGACGTAACTGTTTTTTTGGTAAACATGAAACGCGATTTCCATGTGTACAACCGGGTTTATGCTGAGTATTTCAAAGATAACCTGCCTTGCAGAACAACCGTGGAGATCAATTCACTTCCTACTCCAATCGCCATTGAATTAAAGTGTACCGCAACAATTGACTAAATAAAATTATGATCGGATTTGTTATTCGCAGTTTAATCGCTGCAGGAATGTTATTCTTAACTGTTTATTCTTTTTATACCGGTTACTGGGGTTGGGGAATTTCCCTGATCATTCCGTTGGCATTGGTTCTTCTTTCTTTCGTTTACAATGAAAACCTGGCTTTTACGCTAAACCATATGCGTACCGGAAACCAGGATAAAGCCCAGCGTGCAATTAACCGCATCACGGCTCCGCAATTCATTCTTTCAAAACGTCAGAGAGCTTACGTGATTTACATGCAAGCACTTTTGAATGCGCAGTCACTTCCTCATGCAAAAGTTGAGTCAATGCTTCGCGAAGCAATCCAACTGGGACTGAAAAGAGGTCACGATAAGGCTATGGCACGCATGCATTTGGCTGGGATTTGTGTTCAAACGGGTCGCAGACAAGAAGCAGTAACGCTTTTGGCTGAAGCAAAGAAAATGGATGATAGCGGTATGTTGAAAGACCAGATCAAAATGATGCAAGGCCAATTGCAAAATGCTCCTTCCAAAAATCAAATGCGTATGGCGCAAATGATGGGCGGTCGTAAGAAGATGCCTAAAATGCGTTAATCCAACGGATGAAAGTAATTGCTGATTTTCCGGAAAACTATGAGCTCATTGATGCTGGTGGCGGAAGGAAATTAGAACGTTGGGGAACCGTTACAACCATTCGTCCGGAACACCAGGCCTATTTTGGTGCTGTGCTTACCCGGAAAGAGTGGAATAATCTTGCTGATTGGGAATTCATCCCGAAATCTGAAGGATCGCTTCAGGGAACCTGGAAGAAATTGAACCCAAAAGCACCGGAATCCTGGCTGTTTACTACTTCCGGACTTACGTTCCATTTACGTATTACCAACAACAAACATGTTGGGCTTTTCCCGGAGCAACAGGTCAACTGGGCATTTCTTTCCGATAAACTGGATTCCTCCAAACGTTTCTTAAATGGGTTTGCTTACACCGGAGCTGCCTCCGTATTCGGGAGAAAGACAGGTGCGGAAGTGATCCATTGTGACAGTGTCAAAGCCATGTTGGATTGGGCTTACCAAAACCAGGTAGAATCGAACCTGGATGGGATCAAATGGGTACATGAAGATGCGTTGAAATTTATCCGGCGTGAAGTCAAACGTGGAAATCATTACGACGTGGTTCAGTTGGACCCTCCAGCCTGGGGATTAGGTGCAAAAGGCGAGAAATGGAAACTGGAAGAGTTATTGGGAACTTTGATCGGAGAAGCCATTCAATTGGTGTCCGAACAAGGGGTATTGATCTTAAATACGTATTCTCCCAAAGTCGATATCCCTTTTATTCAAAAGATCACAAAGGAATTGGGAATTCCAGCCAAACAAGTAGAAAATTCCGAATTGTGGTTTAAAACGACGAGCGGAAAAGAATTGTATTACGGGATTGTAACGAGAATTATCAAATGACACTTCGACTACGCTCAGTGTCCTTTAGAGTGAAATTCTAAATCAAATAAATCATTAAAAGGTGGCTGAGCGGAGTCGAAGCCACAACAACTACTTTGATTTCACAATTCCATTCTGGATCGCATACATTACCAAACCGACTACATTTCGTGCACCTACTTTATTCATCATAAGCGTACGTGCACTTTCTATCGTACGTCTGCTTTTAAATA
>CBFGPJ010000049.1:0-10691 GCA_965650615.1 uncultured Fluviicola sp.
ACTGGACGGATTTAATCGCTTTTATAAAATTGAAAGTGCAGACCTATTTATCGAAGTAATTTTCTCGCAGGGTGAAGCTAAACACCAAACGATTCAGGCTGTTCAATTCCCTGAAAAATTGCGGATCCAGGATATGATTTCATGTGCATTCAATTATATTCCAATGACTGAAGAAGAAATCCTTCGTTATTTTCAATAAAAAAATTAATTTTAGTACTAGACAAAACTGATAATCCGTGCTAAAATTTTCAAATTTCATAGGTGTTCTTCTGCTTGTATTTTCCTGCACTTTGTCTGCGGAACAGGAAAACCGCTTAAATAAGCAACTATCCAAGTATATCAAATCGTACAATGAGAACAACACACTTGAATACGCCGGTTTAAGCCACCCGGCAGTTGTTCGTTATTACACATCACTGGGAGATTCAAAATTTATCGAACATTTTAGCGGCAATATTGGAGAAAATGCTGTTAATTTATACAATCCATTATTCAGAGAAATGAAAAGTCAGGGCGATTGGATTGAACGCAAATACACTATTCAAAAGGATTCACGTGAAGAATCCGATAAAGAATATGAACTTTATGCTATTTCATCCGATGCCGGAAACAATTGGTTTTTCCTGACAGAAGAAGATTACTTTCTCCAAAAGATTCCACTCAAACATCGCTTGTTCTCAAAATAAAATAGGATGAGACTTTTACTACTACTATTATTCACACATGCTTTCCTTTTCTCATTCGGTCAAGGATGGAATCCGGTTGGCTCAAGGGCAGTTTCGCTCTCGAATACAAGTGTTTGCCTGGATGATGTTTGGGCATACCATCACAATCCGGGCGCTGCAGCCTCTATAAAAACTATTTCGATCGGTGCTTATTACGAAACACGCTTCTTAACAAAAGAGCTTCAAACCCAGGCTTTGGCCGTTGCAATTCCATTAAAAGTGGGTGTTATCTCGGCTGGAGGACAATTTTTCGGATACCAACAATACCGGAATACCCGCGCAGGATTGGGATACAGCATGAAGTTCACGGATTTCCTCCAGGTCGGAGTACAGGGAAACATTCAAACCTTGCGGCTTGGTGGTAATTATGGATCAACCATCAGCGGAACTATAGAAGCCGGAATTCTTGCAAAGATTTCTGAAAAATGGAGTGTGGGTGTTTCTGTAATGAATATCGGCCGGCAACGGATCAATCCCACAACGGATCGGTTTGCAACCGTGATGCGTGGCGGATGTCAATACAAACCCTCGAAAAAAGTATCCATCTTCGCCGAAGTTGAAAAACAGGTCATTACCAAAATTTCATTCAAAGGCGCTGTCGAATATCAACCGGTAGAAGCTCTTTACATTCGTTTCGGAACCCAAAGTGCACCAATGGAATTTGCCCTTGGAATTGGTTACAAAGTATCCGGCTTTTCTATTGACCTGGGATCAAAATACCACCAAACACTCGGATGGTCACCCAATTTCGGTTTGAATTACCAATTCAGGGAACATGAGAAAAAATAGGCTCCTACTTATTTTTTTCATCAGTACTTGTTCGTGTCTTTTCGGGCAGGAACGAAACGAAATTATTCAGCAGCGCGTCGAGTTTATTGCGGAACAGTCCGAATCGGAAGAACTGGATTTGACGAATATCTTTGACCAGTTAAATTATTTCTACGATAATCCGATCAACCTGAACAATACCAATCCGGATGAATTGCGTTCATTGGGCTTACTCACGGAAGTACAGATCACCGATGCCCTTCTTCATATTGAACGATTCGGGAAATTTATCAGTATTTACGAATTACAATCCCTGAAGTACTGGGACTTGAATACCATTTTATTGGTCCTTCCCTTTGTGAAAGTAGACGACCGTATGGATAACATCCACATCACGTTTAAAGATGCTGTCAAAAACGGAAAAATCGAATGGTATACACGCTATCAGCGAACTCCTGAACAAAAAAGGGGGTACACACCTGTTTCAGACTCCATTTTAAACAATTCAAACGGGTATTATCACGGAAATGCAGATAAATACTACACACGATTCCGCTATTCTTACCGAACAAATATCAGTCTGGGATTTACCGCCGAAAAAGATCCGGGTGAAGAATTCTTTAAGGGTTCGCAGAAAAATGGTTTTGATTATTATTCCTTTCATGCATTCTACAAAGGCGGGAAATATATTCGGGCAGTTGCCGCAGGTGATTATCAAATCCAGATTGGTCAGGGATTGAACACCTGGAGTGGGTATGCTTTCGGAAAAAGTGCGGATATCTTCTCTTCCAAAAAAGCTGCAAACCTCCTACGGCCTTATACTTCCGTGGATGAAAACCGGTTCTTCCGCGGAGGTGCTGCAATCATTGGATATAAAAAATGGAACTTGCTTACATTCTACAGTAACAAGAAAATTGATGGTTCCGGGATAAATGATTCCCTGACAGACGACCTGGAATTTGTAACTACCATAGACTTATCCGGTTTACACCGCACAAACAGTGAAATTGCAAAAAAGAACAAACTAAGCGAACAAGTCATCGGGAATTACCTGAGCTATAACTCTACCCGTTTCAACGCCGGCATTGCGGTAGTGAATCAGCAGTACAATCAAGCACTTCAAAAAGATACGGTTCCATACAACCTCTATGCTTTCAGAGGAAAAAATACCACAGCCATCAGTGGTGATTACAACTTTGTTCTTCGGAACTTCAACTTTTTCGGAGAGGTTTCTTACAGTACTCACTCCAAATCCTTTGCACACTTGCATGGATTAATGGCCATTTTGGATCCCAGTGTTTCCATATCGGTGATTTACCGCAATTATTCCAAAGGTTATTATTCATTCTACAATAACGGCTTTTCAGAAGGAAGCAATACGCAGAACGAAAGCGGTTTGTTTTCAGGGATCAAAGTGAAATTGGCTTCAGCCTGGTCTGTTAGTTCGTATGTCGATTTCTTTCGTTTTCCCTGGTTAAAATACCAGGTAGACGCTCCATCAAAAGGCTACGAATTTTTAGTTCAGCCGACCTATAGACCAAACAAAGTCTTTGAAATCTATGCCCGTTTCCGGCAACAGGTCAGACAAAAGAACGTAAGAGATACAGACGGAAGCATTACCGGAGTTGAAGATGTCATTCAAAACAATTACCGCTTAAACCTATCTTACAAGGTACTCGAAAGTTTCACTTTAAAAAGCAGAGTTGAATACGTAACAATCAATCGGAAAAGTAATGCAGGTGAGGATGGCTGGATCTTTACCCAGGACTTATTGTTCAAACCGAAAAAATTACCTTTCGATGTCACACTTCGCTACGCACTTTTTGATACGGATAGCTACGATACACGAATCTATACGTTCGAGAACAACGCATTATATGTGTTCTCCATTCCGGCTTATTATTACCAGGGATCACGTGCCTATGCGTTAATCCGTTTTTCATTCCTGCGCCATTGTGATCTGTGGATCCGGTATGGAACATATTTATACTCGAACAAACATGTCATTAGTTCCGGAGCAGAAGAGATTAAGGGCTCGAAGAAATCGGATATTACGGTGCAATTACGGGTCAGTTTCTGATCTTGTTACTGTAAAAAAATGATATTATGTTTTCGTTATATAACGAAGACACAACATCCAGGAAATTAAGTTCTTTAAGGAAAGGAGTTCTGTTCTATCTATTCCACCTTAAACCGGATCAACCTGCTGTTAATTCCCGGAGGGAGCCAGCCATTCCTGATAGAGATCCGCAAGTAATAAACTCCTTTCTTGTGAGGAACAGTGAACGCTGCGCTCGTTTCTAATGAATCGAAGAGGGTGATACCATTCAACCATAATTTCTTCTCTTCACCTATTTGTTCTTCTTCATGGAACACACAAAATACCAACCAGTCCGTATAAGCGGCATTTTCACCAAAGCGAACCGGTTTGCCATAATTGTTCTTCAGTGTTAAAGGAAGTTCAATCGTATCACCCGCTTTGAAGGTATATCTTGGTTTGGGAGTCGTGATATTGATCTTGGCATAAGAACGAAAATTATCAATCTTAACGTATTGAAGTTCTTCCTTATTGGTATGAAAAACATGGACATTTTCTCCATCAAGCTTCCAGTTCGGGACATAAACAATACTTTTCCTTTGAAGTTTATCTTCAATATCCCAAATATCAAACTGATTACGGCGGTATCGAATGTTGTTCAGAGATAATGAAACATTTCCGGTATAGAAACTATATTTGGAAGCTTTTTGATACGAGTTTGCAAAAACAACCGGTGTATCCCCCACTTTATCCTCAATCTGTTCTGCCCAGGTTTTCCATCCATAAAATTCAGGAATCAATTTACTCCCTGCTGCCGGAACCAGATCAAAGGCGAGATTTATCCTGACAAACGAAAATAACGCACAAGACACCATTGAAAGTATGATCACCCATTTTTTCAAACGGACAGTTGAAGTTATATGGTTATAACTCAAAACAAGTACGGGAACAAATGCAGCAACAGTCCAGTTTGCTTCAACTGGTGCATTTAAGGTTGAAAACAGAAAAAACACCATGAAACCTACAAATGTATATTTCAATGCTTTTTCAGCCGGACTTTGAACCCGATACTTAAAGGCACTAAAAAAAAGAAGTATTCCGGTAATTGGTCCTGCAATCATTAACTGTCCCAGGATAAATACCAGTGAATCCATAGGTTTATAAGGATCCTGAGATTTTGTCAGTACATGGTATTGATAGGATGGGTAATCATTACTTATTTGCCAAAGAATGTGTGGAAGATACGCCAAAACGGATATCATGACAATTAAGTAAAATTGTTTCTTTTTCAACAAACTGAGATTAGAGACCAGTGTAAAGAAAATAATTAGCAAGCCGTGGTACTTACAATAAAGCAGCGCCGCTATATTCAGTCCCAGTAAAAGTGCATCTGCAAGTCTATTGTTTTCTGACCATCGTTTATACAGCAGAAAAAATGTCGAAGTAAAAAAAAGTAATGGCGCATCCGGCACTGCTATGAACCCATAAACTTCCAAACAGCTTATTGAGCATACCATGATGAAAAACAACAAAAAGTTACGACGATTGGTCAATAAAAAAGTGAACCAAATAAAAAGTGGTCCCATTAATACGATCAACAGTCTTGTACCAAGCTCATTATGAAAGACCGCATATCCTGTCTTTATTAAAAGTGCTATCGCGGGTGGGTGATCAAAATATCCGTAATCCAGATTTTTGGAATACATCCAATAATAAGCTTCATCATTTGCGAGTCCTGTAAAAGCGGCTTGAATAAGATTGATTAACAGCCAGCCAAACAATAAGAAAAGATTGCACAAAACAGTGTGATTCCGGTAGTACTCCCGAATAGCAATAAGGATTGTTTTCATTCGACATCGAAGATAGTTTTTATAAGCTAAAAACAAGTGGGAATCGATTAAATAACACTTAACTTTCAAATAGACATTTAACATCCTTTACCACACTTTAACAGCAAACAGTTTTTATGTTCACCGGCCTCCCGTAACTTACTTGTTCAACATTAAAAAAGAGTGATATGAACAAGAGAATCGCCATTTTGGCTACAGACGGATTTGAGGAAAGTGAGCTTCAGTCACCAAAAGAAGCTATAGAAAAACAAGGCTGGCAGGCTGAAATAGTAAGCCTGAAAAACGGGACTATTAAAGCATGGTCTAAAGGTAACTGGGGAAAAGAATATCCGGTTGACAACATTGTTGATGATGTCAAAGCTTCGGAATACGATGGCTTGCTCATCCCGGGAGGTGTGATTAACCCCGATAAATTGAGAAGAGAAAACAAGGTTTTGGATTTTGTGAAGGCTTTTTTTGATGAGAAAAAACCGGTTGCTTCCATTTGTCATGGGCCACAGGTGTTAATCAGCGCGGGTGTCGTGGCGGGTCGCGAAATGACCTCTTTTGAATCGGTTAAAATTGATCTGCAAAACGCAGGAGCATCCTGGGTAGATGAAGAAGTGGTGGTTGACAAGGGATTGGTCACAAGTCGTTCACCTCAGGATTTACCGGCCTTCAACCGAAAAATGATTGAAGAGTTCACGGAAGGGGTCCATGAGTAAGGACAGAATGAGACCGCGTTCGCTAAAGCTTTAGCGAAGCGAGAATGAAAATGAGGTAAAACAAAAATGAGAAACACGCTTTCGCTCTGTTTCTCATTCTGTTTTGGGGAGGGAGACGGGTCTCGAACCCGCGACCTCCGGAACCACAATCCGGCGCTCTAACCAACTGAGCTACAACCTCCGTTAAGTGGGCGCAAAAATAAGCAATTCTATTAAAATTCCTATACAGAAATTGATTTTTTTTTCGCAATCCAAGTATTCATCAGATAATGAGTCAATTCCGGGTTTGTTTTCTCAACTAAACATGCGTTGTTAATAACCCAAACGCACCCTTAACGATTCGCTTGGGTGAATCCGTACATTTGTGATATGGGTAATAAGAAACTTAAGATCGGTGTTTTTGGAGCAGGGCATTTGGGTAGAATTCATATTCGCTTGCTGCTTGAGCTCTCTGATTTATTCGAATTGGTTGGTTTTTACGATCCTTCAGATGAATCTGCCGAAAAAACAATGGCTGAATATCACGTAACACGCTGGGATAATATGCAGGAATTGATCGATGCTTCTGATTGTATTGATGTTGTTGCCCCTACCTTGTACCATTATGATATTGCTTACAAAGCTATTCGTTCCAGTAAGCACGTATTCATTGAAAAACCGGTTGCAGAGACAACGGAACAGGCTAAAATCTTATTGGACCTTTCAAGAGAAGCTGGTGTTATTGTTCAGGTTGGACATGTGGAACGGTTCAATCCGGCATTCCAGGCCGCTGAACCCTTAATTGTCAAACCGATGTTCTTTGAAATCCATCGTTTGGCTCAATACAATCCACGAGGAACAGATGTTTCGGTGATCCTGGATTTGATGATCCACGATTTGGATATCGTTCTGAGTTGTGTGAATTCATCCATCAGAAGAATTTCTGCAAGTGGTGTGAGTGTTGTGAGCAGAACTCCGGACATCACTTCCGTGCGTATCGAGTTTGATAACGGCTGTGTCGCCAACCTGACAGCTTCACGCATGTCCCTGAACAACATGCGAAAAACACGTATTTTTCAAAAAACAGGATACCTTGTCATCGATTTCTTAAATCAGTCTGTTGATCAGATTATGATCACACCGAAAGATGAGGAAGCACCGGGATTCTTTAGTTTTCAACTCAACGATGAAGTGAATTTTTCTGCATTGAAACCTGAAATTAAAAAGACCAACGCTATCCAGGAGGAGTTGCGCTCTTTTTACAACTCCATCGTTCATAATCAGCCAGTTGTCGTTTCGATCGATGATGCCTACCGTGCATTGGATGTAGCTTACCAGATTATTGACAAATTGAAATCCGCACATCTCTCGGTTTTCGACAATAATTAACGTAAATTTGCGTTAGCTACACATAGGCTTATCTATGAAATATTTATACTTTTTTGTTCTGCTTTCCTTCGGATTGTCGAGTTGCGTTAAAAATAACCCACTGCCTGTTTGGCTTGAAATAAATAACTGGACACTCCAATCCAATCCAAATTCCAACCCTTCTCCGGGAGAATTAACCCATAATTTCAGTGATGTCTGGGTTTACGTGGACGGAAAAATAATCGGTGTATTTGAAGTTCCTTGTAAAATTCCGGTACTTGCTTCGGGAAACTGCAACATAGTTTTGTATCCGGCCATGAAAAACAATGGGCTTGCTGCAACAAAAAAGATCTACCCTTTCGCAGAACCATTTGAAACTACCATTCAACTTAACGAAGGAGAAACATATACGTTCAATCCTACAACAAGGTATTTTTCACACACCAAATTCACCATCGAAGATTTTGAAGGGTCTTCTTTGTCCATTTCAAAAGACGAAGATTATTCCAGTCCGAATTTGGAATTGCAGGTTGAAAACAATAGCGCCATCGGACCATGGGGAAATTACGGGCATCTTTCATTAAATACAACTGATTCCCTATGGATCGGTGTAATGAATGCACTTACTTTGCCAAAAAGCGGAGCTGAAGTGTACCTGGAATTCGATTACAAAAACACTAACTCCATTTTAACAGGAATGATTGAAATGCAAACTGGTGGCAGTACAGTTGATCATGGTGGTTTTACCGTTTCAAGACAAACTTCCGATGTTAAATGGAAAAAGATCTATATTGACCTGAAGGATGTGGTATCAAACACTCCGAGCGGATATCAATACAAACAATACCTGAGAGTGCTCCTGGATAGCGGACTAAGTTCCAGCGATGTCTATATTGATAACATTAAAGTGGTACACTTCTAGAATCGTTAGTTGGAATGCAAAAATTGTTTAGAGGTTTATTTATTGCGAGTGATTTTTTAGCGGCTGCTTTATCGTGGGCGTTGTTTTATTACTATCGAAAGACAAACATCGAACACGAGGAATTCTCTTTCAACGAAACATTTTATTATGGGATCCTGATCATTCCGGCACTCTGGCTTTTATTTTACACCCTTCAGGGAACATATCAGGATGTTCGAAGATTATACCGCCTGAAAATCCTTTCATATACGGCTTTTGCAACTATTTTCGGGTCTATTGTACTCTTCTTTGCCTTATTGATCGACGATGATGTAAATACTTATTTCAACTATTACCGTTCACTTTTAACATTGGCCTTGCTTCATTTCGGATTCACCTTCTTTTCCCGGTTGGTAATTACAAGCATTCTCGTAAAGCGAATCCATTCCCGAAAAGACGGATTCAAAACCTTGCTGATCGGAGGCTCTGAAAAAGCAGTTGCGATCTACCAGGAAATTGAAGGAATTGAAAAAGGAGGCGGAAACCAGTTCGTTGGTTTTATTAACCTGAATGGTATCGACAAACTGCTGGAAAATAAAATGCCTTATTTGGGCCATGTAGACCAGTTGGAAGAAATTATCGCTAATAATAACATCGAAGAGATCATCATTGCCCTGGAAAGTACGGAGCACGAGCGTTTGAAAAACATTATTTCCCGAATTAACGGGGAAAACATTGTCATTAAAGTACTTCCGGATATGTACGATATCTTATCGGGATCTGTAAAACTGAACAACATTTTCGGTGCGCTTTTAATGGAGGTCAATGCCGAAGTAATGCCTTACTGGCAACGGGTAGCAAAGCGTCTGTTCGACATTCTCTTTTCCGTCATTGCAATTATTTTACTTATCCCGGTTTACATTTTCCTGACAATTGCCGTGAAAATTTCTTCTCCGGGACCCATTTTGTTTTTCCAGGAACGAATCGGTTTAAATGGAAAACCTTTTAAAATTATCAAGTTCCGCACGATGTACATTGATGCGGAAAAAGCAGGGCCTCAACTTTCCAGCACAGATGATCCACGAATTACTCCTATCGGGAAATTCATGCGAAAAGCGCGTCTGGACGAATTTCCGCAATTCTTCAATGTATTAAAAGGAGATATGTCGCTGGTTGGTCCAAGACCTGAAAGACAGTTCTTTATTGACCAGATCAAAGTACGCGAACCACAATTCCTGGAATTAACGAAAGTAAGACCCGGAATCACTTCCTGGGGACAAGTAAAATACGGGTATGCTGAAAACGTGGACCAAATGATCCAGCGAATGAAATTCGACCTGCTCTATCTCAGAAACAGGTCCATTGCCCTGGATTTGAAAATCCTGATGCATACGGTAATGATCATCGTGAAAGCAAAAGGAAAGTAATGAAAGTTGCAATAACCGGTGGAAACGGTCACATTGGAAATGCTGTCATTGAGGAATTGATCCGCCGTAGTTATACCGTTAAAGCACTGGTCCATTCAAGAAGCAATTTCCTGGAGAGTAAAAACATTGAGACCGTTAAAGGTTCCCTGCACGATGAAGCTGCGTTGATCGAACTCATGAAAGACTGTGATTACCTGATTCATTGCGCTGCAATCATTTCAATCAACGGTGATAAAAACCAACTGGTCCGGAAAACCAATATCGAAGGACTGGAAAATGTATTGAAAGCGGCCAAAAAGAGCAAACTGGAACGCATCATTCATCTTTCTTCAGTACACGCTTACGATCACCATCCGACGAATGAACCGATGAACGAAGGCCGCAGGTTTGTTTCCGACTCGGCTTATTCCTATGACAAGAGCAAACGCGATGGCCAGTTAATTGCCCGCAAGTATTTTGAAGAAGGTTTACCGATCATCGTGGTAAATCCAACCTCTGTTTTCGGTCCGCCGAATTACGCCAAATGCAAGCAAAACAACGCGTTTATTTCCATGTCGAAACGACGCATTCCGTTCGTATTCAAAGGCGGTTATAATTGGGTCGATGTTCGCGACGTTGCAAACTCGATCTGCAATGCATTAACACAAGGACAATTGGGTGAATCCTACATTCTCGGTGGAAGCTATTATACTTTAAAAGATTTGTCACGTGTCGTTGCAAAGGTTTCCAATAAACGTATTCCTTGCTTTGAAATCCCTATCGGCCTCGTAAAGTCCTTTCTACCGGTCATCGGTGCATATTATAAGATCAGAAAACAAGATCCTTCTTTGACAAAAGAAAGCATTGAGATTCTCGAATTCGGGAATAAACACATCCAATCTGAAAAAGCAAAAAAAGATTTGGGACACAATTCGCGTCCTGTTGATGAAAC
>CBFGPJ010000050.1:0-10658 GCA_965650615.1 uncultured Fluviicola sp.
CAGACTTGGGAAAGAAGTACTTTAATAGAAATACTTCAACATGGCTAAAAAGAATAAACTATTCGTACTAGATACTTCTGTACTATTACACGACCACGATGCCATCATGCACTTTGAAAGACATGATGTCGCAATTCCAATTACAGTTTTGGAAGAATTGGACAAATTCAAAATCGGAAATGACACCAAAAATTTCTCAGCCCGTGAAGTAATCCGTTTCATTGACAGAATATCTGCAAGCGGAGGTTTACAACAGTGGATTACCCTGGGGCCGAATTTAGGCGCATTTAAAGTATTGCTTGATTCACAACCGAAGGGTGTGGACGCAGAAGCTGTTTACGGTTCCGGAAAGAATGACCACAAAATTATTAATGCAACCCTTGCGGTAAAAGAGCAGGAACCCAAAAAGGAGGTAATCCTTGTTACAAAAGACATCAACCTGCGCATCAAGGCAAAGGCGCTTGGAATCCTTGCTGAGGATTACGAAACGGGCAAAGTGCATTCAGAGGAACTGGAACAAACATCCAGTTCTACCATTGAGGGCATCGAATCCGAAACAATTAAGCAACTATTCCTCAAAGGAACAATCGATGAAGATGGTATTTTGGGAAATCAGAAAGTAGCAAACGGCTATTATATCCTTAAAAACGGAAAAAGTTCCGGTTTGGCGTATTTCGATCCACATACCGATACACTTCAACGGGTAGAAAAAGAATATACTTCCGGAATTAAACCCAAAAATGCAGAACAGGCATTTGCTATCAATGCATTGATGAATAACAACATCAAACTGGTTGCTTTGCAAGGGGTTGCCGGAACCGGAAAAACATTGCTTGCACTGGCAGCTGCATTGGAACAGCACAAACTCTTCCAGCAAATTATTCTCGCCCGTCCGCTTGTCCCTTTATCCAATAAGGAAATCGGGTTCCTTCCGGGAGATGCGAAAGATAAAATCGGCCCGTACATGGAACCACTTTGGGACAACCTGAAGTTTATTAAATCCCAATTCGGAGAAAATGAAAAACGCCACAAGCACATTGTAGAAATGGAGGAAAGCGGACGTATTCTGATTACACCACTTGCCTTCATTCGC
Organism: uncultured Fluviicola sp.; assembly: GCA_965650615.1. GTDB lineage: Bacteria > Bacteroidota > Bacteroidia > Flavobacteriales_D > Crocinitomicaceae > Fluviicola. The sequence continues at coordinate 1,094 of CBFGPJ010000050.1, forward strand.
GGGAGAAGCTTGTCCAATATTTTGTTCATCGTTGATGAGGCACAAAACCTGACCCCGCATGAGGTAAAAACAATCATTACCCGTGCCGGTGAAGGGACCAAGATCGTATTTACCGGAGACGTTCACCAGATCGACACGCCTTACCTGGATGAGAACAGTAACGGACTTGCCTACCTGATCGACCGTTTGAAAGGCCAGAACCTTTTTGCGCATGTTCGTCTGGAAAAAGGGGAACGTTCTGAATTAGCGAATCTTGCAAACGATCTGCTATAAATCACTAATTAATGATAAGTCGTAAATAATTATTAGTTTTAATCGCAAAATAACTTAACATATGAAAAAATTAATTTTAGGACTAGGATTCATTTTTGGTCTTGCGAGCATGGCCAGTGCTCAAAAAATCTTATTGCTTGAAGGAGACTTGGGCTTTATGGCAGACACAAAAGAAATCAATGTAGTTTACAATTTCGAAGCGCTTGAAGTAGGAGATTACCCGTCTGAAAAAGCTTACAAAGAAAAAAAAGTTAAAGAATTAAATGCCAAAGAATCCGGTCGCGGAGACAAGTGGTCCGAATCATGGGAACGTGATAAGGAAGTTCGTTACCCGGAGAAACTCGAGGAGTTGTTCACAAAAGGTCTTGCGGCTAAAAAAGTAAACGCTACCCGTAACAACGATAAAGCGACTGTTACACTTACTGTTAAGACAAAATTCATAGAGCCTGGTTACAACATCGGGATCTCGAGCAAGCCGGCTGCTGCATCTTTCGAGTACATTTTTACAGATGGTGACGGAAAAGTATTGGCAACATTGTCTCAAAAAATGGTTCCGGGAGCAAATGCAATGGGGGCAGATTTTGATACAGGCGGTCGTATTGCTGAATCATATGCTAAAGCTGGAAAAATGCTTGCAGCTTTCATCGTGAAAAACTTGAAATAAGAATCTGCCGTGGCAGATTATAATAAACAAGCGTTAGCGCAGTTTAACCTGTCGCTTTCAATGAGAAAAAAGCATCGTTTTCTACGAAAAAACAAAATGCCTCGGTCTTTCGGATTGGGGCATTTTTAGTTCAATCCATTTCTTCTGTGTAAATTCACCCTACAAATTCATACAGTTATGGGCACTTTTCGCAGCGATCTGTCAAACACGCAATACCCGCTTTCCGAACGTATCTCAGCAAGGACTATCCGGGGTTCTATTTTAGAACTTATTCAAAAAGAAAATCCCGATTTCAATGAAAATTGCCATTTATCCATCGGTGAATTGAACAACTACCGGGAAAAATACCTTTCCGATATGATGCAGCAACAATTGGGTGAATTATCCAATCTTGATAAAACCGTACTAAACTCACTGAATGAAAAAAAATTAATTTCAGATCAGCTGGAAGATCAGGAATCGGCAGACACTCTTGGTCAACGCGTAGCAGACCGTGTTGCCAGTTTCGGTGGAAGCTGGACTTTTATTATTTCCTTCATGGCTTTTTTACTGATTTGGATCGCATTCAACGCTTTTTTCTTATTGAACAAAGGCTTTGACCCCTATCCCTTTATTCTTTTAAATCTTATTCTATCGTGTCTGGCAGCACTTCAGGCACCGGTAATTATGATGAGCCAGAACAGACAGGAAGAAAAAGACAGGGAACGTGCTAAAAAAGATTATATGATCAACCTGAAATCGGAAGTCGAGATCCGTTTGTTGCATGACAAGATAGATCACCTCATCATCCACCAACAACAAGAGTTGCTGGAAATGCAAAAAATCCAACTGGATACCATGAAAGATTTGCTTGTTAAACACAAAGGCGGAAAAGAATGATCCCTGCCAGGTTCTATTATCCTTCACCGGGCTTTTCTATCTATTGGAAAAACGGAAACGGGAAGAAACTTGCGGAAAGGCTTACAGGAAGTTTTCCCGAAAAGGAAGAGATTGAGCAGTTTATTCCACGGCTTTTTGAAACGGACGAACTTGCGGATTCTGTCATTCGGGAAGTCTACCAGGTCCATGGCTTCAAACAGGCAGACCAATGGATCACACAATTACTCGCCGGTGAAAAAGTAACAGGTGTTCCCGAATCACTGGATCAGATCATTCATCAGGTTACAACGGTCCCATCCTGGTTAAACGAAGAATTACTCGAACATGGAGCTTCCTTATGCAGAAGGTCCGGTTCACTGGGATTAATGGTTTTGCGTAACTATTGCCTGATGGGCGGTTACGAATCTTCTGCCATTAACAAACCACTTGTCTTTACAGGTGCTTTAAAAAAGGGCGCTGCTAAGCGCTTGACCGAAACAACCGAGTTCTGGGTTCGTATTGTTGGTGAAAAAGCCATTACAAGTCCTCAAAATGGCATAAAAGAATGTTTAAAGATTCGTCTGATGCATGCCTATGCACGGGTTAGTATTCTCGAGGAAGGAAAATGGCAGGAAGAAAACTGGGGAGCTCCGCTCAATCAGTGGGACATGCTCGCAACCAACCTGGGTTTCTCCATTATCTTTTTAGACGGTTTACGAAAGCTCGGCATGAAACCAACCGAACTGGAAATTCAGGGACTCTTTCACTTTTGGAAATATGTAGGATACCTGCTCGGAACTCCGGAAGCTTACTTTCCCGAAACGGAATCCGACGCCATTCGTGCAATCTATGCCTGGACAATTACACAAGCTCCTGCAGATGCGGATACGATTTCACTGGCCCATGCCCTTACATTAGAACCTTTGGACGGCCCTTTTCCCAACAAAAACTGGCAAAAGAAACTCGTTTATAAAACGCACTTGGGGTACAACCGCTATTTCCTGGGAAAAACATCTTGTGAAACCATGCAACTGCCACAAACAGTATGGCGTTTCTTTCCTTCTATCCAAAGATTCTTTGTTCAATTGGGACAACCATTCGTACATCTTTCAAAGAAAAGTTACCTGGGTTCCGTAAATCGCAATCGCAAAGCCCAAACCAAGGTTGTCAATGCTTACCTTGAAAGTCATGGGAGAAAGAAGGTCCTGTAAATAACCATTCATTCCATTCGTTATCGCTATTCAGCCGGAGTGTTTCCTACACCGTAGGTATATACATTATATGGAAGAATGAACTTCGCGATGCGTTGCGCCAGGAAACTGCTGATTAGGACCGGAAGAAAAAGGGCATAGCCGTTTGGGACCAGGTTACAAACTAAGATCAGCGCTGTAAACGGTGCCGAAATTGCCGATGAAAGCGTAGCTGCAACTCCGGCCAAAGCAAAATTTAGAGGAACCAGTTCCGTATTAAAAACATGATTGCAGAGCAAGGCAAAAAACAAGCCCAAAACTGCACCCACTACAATACTCGGAGCAAATACACCACCATCGCCACCGGCACCCAAGGTCAATGCGGCAACCAAGGGTTTAAGCAAAATCAACAACCCCAAAATCAACAGGGAAACCGGCTCCTTAGCCAAGACTTGCCGGATCAGTTCCGTGAGTCCATGATAGCTGTCTCCATAAAGAAATGGAAGGCATAAAATCGCGAATCCGACTAACAAAGCTCCCAAATTCACCCGCAAGAAATTATTCGGGATCTTCGCAAAGAAGTCTTTGATCCGGATGACCAAAATGGTAAAATAAACCGATAGCAAAGCGCCGAACAAGCTCAGCAGGAAGAAAAAAGGTAAGGCTTTCCAAGCCCAATCCTGAACCTCGAATGGCAACAAAGGTCTACTGTTTTGTGCCAACACAAAGATCCAGGTTATCAATCCTGCAGAAATACAAGCAATCAAAAGTGATTTATTCACCTTCCGTGCAATGACTTCCAGGGCAAAAAGTAAACCAACCAGCGGACTTCCAAACAACACGCCCACTCCCGCAACAACTCCTGCACTTACCAATTCGCGTTTGTACATTTTGGCAGAGAAATCGCGTTTGTACGCTTCATTTCCAACTGTAGCCGTTGCAACCACGGTAGAAACTTCTATCCCGGTTGAGCCTCCGAAAATGACTGTAAAAAACCCATTCAACAAATGAGACGGAACCTTGAATAAGGGTAAATGATCTTTTCGTTGGTCAAGCGTTTTATAAATTTCCGTAATTCCCTTGTTTTTCCGATTCCGGAAAAGGTATTTGCGCAGGAAATAAATGGTTGTGATTCCACAGGTCGGGAAAACAATAAACCAGATGAAATTTGTTTTGCTGGCAAACGTAAACAAATGATGTTGAAACTCTTCCGTTAGCCACTTTAAAAGAAAAGCCAAAACACAACAGATCAAAGCGGTCAACATGGAAACAATAACCAGTTTTACATCGTTGTATAAGATGATCCTTTTTCTTTCAGTCATGTCCGCAAAAATACAGATTAATTGAATTTTATGCAGCTGAGGATTTTTCCTACTTCAATAATTCAAGAATCTTAACACTTTTATTTTTCCTGGCAATTTGGATTGGCGTCAGACCGTAATGAATATCGTCTCCGCAGTCAAACGTTTCAGGAATTGCCTTGTTTGCACCTCTCTTAAGAAGGTATTTTACCAAAGGAACATTGTCCTTCTTCACAGCTATGATCAACGCATTTTCCCCATCGCAATTAATGATGCTATTGATTTCTTCATTCGTCAAAATCAGGAGATCAAGTACTTCGTAATCTTCCTTCAAAACTGCCTGTTCCAGCACCCAAAGCTTTCCACCTGAATTACCGATTTCCTGGTTCGCTCCTTGTTTCAGCAGAAAGCGGGCACATTCATAGTGCTGATAAAAACCGGCATGGCGGAAAGATCCGTTTTCTTTGAAAGGTGCTCCGTGTTCAACTAAATAAGCCAGAATATCGCAAGCACCGTATTCACAGGCAACCAGAACAGGTGAATAAGTTGAACTATTAACGTTCGCACCATGTTCGATCAATGCAACAACCATATTGAAATTCTTTTGCCAAATTGCAGCCTGCAGGGGAGGAATTTTTGTTTCAGGCTCACTATTTCCGGGGAACTCTTTGGATTCCAGCATTTCCAACACCTCTTTCTCATTATTGGAAAAAATCGCATCGTAGAATTTGGAAACCACTTCTTCAGACTGTGACAAAGAGCAAAATGATGGTAAACAGCTCATTAAAATCAGTATTCCTTTTAGCGTAGAAAACTGAATGTGGTTGATCTTATTAAACATACTGTTAAATCCAAATTTACTTTAAGATTACAAAAAATAGTATCCGTATTCCTGCGGATGACCGATTAATGTCTCCCGCGGAGGAGCGCAGATGTTCGCAGAGATTATTATAGTCCATTTACTTTTCGAAAGATATTATCCTTCAAAAAATCGGTATTAAAATTTACTAATATCCCCAATTTTAAATCGGAAAGCTTAAGATAAGTTATTAATTGCTTATGGTGTACCTTATGAATCGCATCCACTGATTTTAACTCTATAATTACTTTATTTTCAACAAGCAGATCAAGTTTATATGCATTCTGCAAAATTAAATCTTTATACCTCAACGGAAGCTCTACCTGAGATTTTACTTTTAGTCCGGTCCTTTCAAGTTCATATTTTATTGCAAATTCATAGGATGATTCTAACAATCCAGGTTCCAATTCTTCATAAACCTCATAGATTGCTCTACGGATTTCATAACTGATTTCGTTTTCGTTCATAACATGAAATTAGAACGATACTTTTTAAAAATCAATCACTTAAACTATTGATTATTAATCACTTTTTCCTTATTTTATATTAAACCTGAAACAGAAAAACCAATTAATATCAAAACCTCTGCGCTCTTCAGCGAACCTCCGCGGGAACTAACCTATCGTATCTCTCCACCGGCCTCAAACCCTTTTTCAGGGATCATGAAGCTTAGTTTTCCTTCTTCATTTTCTGCCATTAAGATCATTCCCTGGGATTCCACACCACGAATTTTGCGCGGAGCCAGGTTCATCAAGACAGCTACCGTTTTTCCAACCACTTCTTCGGGAGTATAATGTTCTGCTATTCCCGAAACAATCGTGCGCGTATCAATTCCTGTATTCACGGTCAACTGCAACAATTTATCTGCTTTCGGAACCCGGATTGCGTCTGTGATCGTTCCCAAACGAATATCCATTTTTGTAAAATCATCAAACGAAGTTTCTTCTTTTTGAGGAGGGAAATTCGTTGCGACCTGTGGCTGTGAGGCATGTAAATATTCCACTTCTTTCGCTACGAACTCGTCATCGATCTTCTGGAACAAAATACTTGGCGCATTCGTTTGATCACCTGCCTGAAGCAAAATGCTTCCTGCTTCGTTCCAAGATTTTGGTTCTGTTCCAACAAATCCACGGATCTTAGCAGCGGTTTCAGGTAAGAAGGGATCCAATACCAAGCCTAAATTCGCAGTAATCTGCAAAGCAATATTCATAATCGTCTCCACACGCTTCGGATCGGTTTTCACCAATTTCCACGGTTCGTTATCTGCCAGATATTTATTCCCGATACGTGCAAGCATCATTGCTTCAGCCTGCGCATCACGTAATTTGTATTGGTAAACCAAGTCTGCAATGCGCTGCGGGATCGCCTTCATATCTGTCAGAACCTGCTGATCTTCTGCTGTCAGTTCACCGCAAACCGGAACCTTTCCTTCGTAATATTTTTGGGTCAATACCAACGCACGATTGATGAAATTCCCGAGAATATCAGCCAATTCGTTGTTCACCCGTGCCTGGTACTCTTTCCAGGTAAATTCGGCATCCTTTGTTTCCGGTGCGATACACGTCAAGGTGTATTTCAGTTCATCGATTTTCTCCGGGTATTTTTCCAAATACTCGTGTAACCACACCGCCCAGTTGCGGGAAGTAGAAAATTTATCTCCTTCCAAATTCAGGAACTCGTAAGCCGGTACGTTGTCCGGTAAAATGAAGCCGCCGTGATCTTTCAACAGGATCGGGAAAATGATCGCATGGAACACAATGTTGTCCTTCCCGATAAAATGTACCAGTTTACGTTCTTCGTTGCACCAGTAATCTTTCCAGTCTTTTCCGTTATCCAATGCCCATTGCTTGGTAGCAGAAATATAGCCGATCGGCGCATCCAGCCACACATACAATACTTTTCCATCAGCACCCGGAAGCGGAACAGGAACTCCCCAATCCAAATCACGTGTCATAGCACGCGGATGCAAACCGCCGTCAATCCAGGACATACACTGACCAACCACCTGGTTTCTCCAGGCTTTCGGATCGTGCTGTTTTTTGCCGTCCAGAATTCCTTCCTTGATCCACGGGCGCAGCCATTCTTCATGTTTGTCCATTGGCAGGAACCAGTGAGAGGTCGTACGTAAAACCGGTGATTTCCCACTCAACGTAGAGATCGGGTTTTTCAGATCCGTTGGACTTAAATCCGAACCGCATTTCTCACATTGATCTCCGTAAGCATTCGGATTTCCGCAATTCGGACATTCACCCGTGATATATCTGTCAGCTAAAAACTGCTGGTATTCTTCGTCGTAATATTGTTCGGTCGTTTCTTCAATAAATTTCCCGTTCTTCTCCAATACTTTGAAGAAATCCTGAGCCGTTTCAATGTGGATCTGCTCGGAAGTACGGTGGAAAATATCAAAAGAGATATTGAACTGTTTGAATGAATCACCGATCATTTTATTGTACTTATCCACGATCTCACGAGGCGTAATTCCTTCCTTCTTAGCACGTAAAGTGATGGCAGCACCGTGCTCATCCGATCCACAGATAAAAGCCACATCGTGTCCGTTGGAGCGCAAAAAACGCACAAAAATATCAGCAGGTAGGTAAACACCGGCAACGTGTCCTAAATGAAGGGGTCCGTTCGCATATGGGAGCGCAGCTGTTACAGTAAATTTCGATTTGTTCATGATACAAAAGTAAAAAATTAACGCTTTGAATTTCCCGCGGAGGAACGCAGAAGAACGCAGATCTTAAATTCCCCTTTGGAAAGTCTGTCCCGGGAGGAACGATACCGGAGGGATTAAGAGGGAGGATGTTTTTGGAAATTTTGTCTGTATTTACTCGGTAAGAGGGAAAAACAACCCAAACTTTAATTGTTTCCCCGCGATCTCGCTGATTAATGCAGAAAATATAACCGCAAAGATGCAAACAGCGCAAAAGTGCTCTTTCCAAAGCATCACATTGATTGTCAGTAAAAAATGTGGTAAACCACACCAAAGATATGTGGTAAATACGGTTGATGCTATCTAATTAGATCATTAGGTTTGCGATATAATACTACTCGAACAACAAATGGGAATCTACAGTGATTATTTAGAACAAAATCTTAGTTTCAGCGAACTTACTGCTAAAAGAAAAGAACAACTTGAAAAAATAAGCCAATTAAGAGATAATAGGGATGTCGTTGTATATGCCAGTGACTTGAACACTAAAGTTAATGCGCCTATTTCCATTGACTATTCGGATATTCTCCCATTTCAAGATCAAATTTCAAATTTGAATGGGAAATCAATTGATATAATTATTGAAACGCCAGGTGGTATAGCAGAGGTTGCAGAAGATTTAATTAAATTACTACGATCTAAATATGACCATATTGGTGTTATTATACCTGGGACAGCTAAAAGTGCAGGAACTATATTTTCAATGGCTGCCGATGAGATATTAATGGGAACAACGTCCTCACTTGGTCCCATTGACGCACAAATTATGTCGAATAACAAGAGGTTTTCTGCAGACGCTTTTTTAGAAGGTCTTGAAAAAATAAAAAAAGAAGTCACTAAAGTGGGTAGATTAAATCCCGCCTATATACCAATTTTACAAAACATTTCTCCAGGTGAGATACAACACTGTGAAAATGCACAAAATTTTTCTAAGAAATTAGTTACAGAATGGTTAACTCAATATAAATTCAAATACTGGGATACCCATAGCTCTACTGGGGAAAAAGTAACTGATGAAGAAAAAAAGAAAAAAGCAAGAGAGATTGCAAATGAATTATGCAAGCACTCAAATTGGTTAACCCACGGGCGCTCCATTCAAATTCCAGAGCTAACAAAAATGGGACTTCGAATTTCTGATTATACGAAAGATGAAAAACTAAATGAAGCGATTACAAGATACTATACTCTACTTAAAATGTCCTTGGATTCAACTAACATGTATAAAATCATTGAGACATCCAAAACACAAGTAATGAGATTCGCTGCTGATAATACTATCCCTCAAAACTCCATAAAAAACAAACAAGCGGCAATAATTGAATTTGAATTTAAATGCTCAAAATGCATGACTCCTCATAGACTTCATGCTAAACTAGATTCAAGTGCGACCCTACCTACTGGGGCATTACAATATCCGGCCAAAGATTTATTTATTTGCCCAAATTGCCAAAATAATAATAACTTAGCACCTATTAGGTTACAAATTGAAGCCCAAACAGGTAAGAAAATTGTACATTGAATTATGAAAAAAAACGCAAAAGTTTCGACAGTAGAGAATTTCAATATTCTCTTTGAAAAATTAGAAGAAGCAAAAAAAGAACAAGAATTAGTATATAACCTTGATAGTAAAAGTCTAGAAAACACATACAGCACTATTGAGCTTTTTAAAGAATATCAAGAAAGTAAATTGGAATCATCCTATACTAC
>CBFGPJ010000051.1:0-10410 GCA_965650615.1 uncultured Fluviicola sp.
GTTGGTTTGAGAGGTGTTTTGAATGAATCACATGGAAGCGGACAAGCTGTAGAATTGCAGGTAAATGAAATCGAGATCATCGGTGAAGCACACCCGGATGATGTTCAGAAAACCATTTTACAGCCTAAAAAACATAGCTTGGATTTGTTGCGTGAACAGGCTCATTTACGATTCAGAACAAACCTGTTCGGAGCAGTTTTCAGAGTGCGTCATGCGGTGAGTTATGCCATTCACCAGTTCTTTAACGATCGTGGTTTCTATTACATTCATACACCGATCATTACAGGTTCGGATGCAGAAGGGGCCGGAGAAATGTTCCGTGTTACGAACCTGGATGCGAAAAATCCACCGTTGAACGAAGACGGATCTGTGAACTTTGCAGAAGACTTTTTCGGAAAAGCTGTGAATTTGACTGTTTCCGGTCAGCTGGAAGGCGAGTTGGCAGCCCTGGCTTTGGGTCAGATCTATACATTCGGACCAACGTTCCGTGCAGAGAACTCCAACACTTCCCGTCACCTGGCGGAATTCTGGATGATCGAACCGGAAGTGGCTTTCAATGATATTCACGACAACATGGATCTGGCAGAGAACATGTTGAAATACATCTGTGAATACGTGATGAAAAACTGTGCGGATGATTTGAAGTTCCTGAACGAACGTGAGGCTCAGGAGCAACAGGCAAAACCACAGAACGAGCGAAATGAATTGGGATTGATCGAGCGTTTGCAGTTTGTAACGACGAATGACTTCAAGCGCATCACGTATACTGAGGCGATTGAAGTTCTGATGAACTCGAACCACTACAAGAAAAAGAAATTCAAGTACGATGTAAATTGGGGAACTGATTTGCAGTCGGAGCACGAACGTTACCTGGTGGAGAAGGAATTCAAGCGCCCGGTAATTATTACGGATTATCCGGCATCATTCAAGGCGTTCTACATGCGTGCAAATGATGGTTGTGAGCCTGGTAAAGAAACCGTTGCGGCGATGGATATTTTGTTCCCGGGGATCGGTGAAATGGTTGGTGGTTCCCAACGTGAGGAGCGTTTGGAAGTACTGAAAAAGAAATGTGCTGACTTCGGAATTCACGAAGAAGAACTGTGGTGGTATCTGGATACACGCCGCTTTGGTTCCGTTCCACATTCCGGTTTCGGATTAGGATTCGAACGAATGGTGATGTTTGTTACGGGTATGACAAATATCCGCGACGTAATTCCGTTCCCGAGAACACCGCAAAATGCTGAATTTTAGAGAATATTGATAAAAAGTGGCTGGTAACTGAGCGTAGTCGAAGTTCGAAGCCACTTTTTTAAATAATTAGTTTAATTTCCTTTAGTTTATTTATCTTTAGTCAAGAATAAAACCCTCCATGGCATTAAGGCAACAGCTCACCCAAAAACTGGAACAACGGCTTTCCCCACAGCAAATTCAATTGATGAAATTGTTGCAGGTCCCTACTATGGAACTAGACCAGCGTATCAAACAGGAATTAGAGGAAAATCCTGCTTTGGATGAAGGTGCTGAGGAAATGGATGACGATTACGACAATGATCCGGAAGACGATTACAAAGATGATGAAAACGAATTCGATACGGATTTCGACATCAGTGATTACTTCGATGACGATACACCCGATTACAAGACTCAGGTAAACAATAAAAGTAAGGACGATGAAGAACGCGGAGTACCGCTTTCTGTTGATTCTTCTTTCCAGGATAAGCTGACAGAGCAATTGCATTTATTGGATCTGGATGACACGCAATTTCAGATTGCAGATACGATTATCGGGAATTTGGATGAATCCGGTTATTTGAATCGCGAGTTGGATGCCATTGTAGATGATCTGGCTTTTTCTTCCAATGTAATGGTTTCTGAGGGAGAGGTGGAACATGTACTGAAAATTGTACAGGAACTGGACCCGGCAGGAATTGGGGCACGTGATTTAAGAGAATGTCTGTTGCTTCAGATCGAACGGATTCAGGAAGGGAACATTACCCTGTTTACCGCCAAAAAAATCCTGGAAGACCATTTCGAAGAGTTTACAAAAAAACATTACGACAAGATCCAGAAGAAACTGGAGATTGAGGACGAAGACCTGAAGGAAGCAATTGACGCAATTATTCGATTGAATCCTAAACCGGGCGGTTCTCTGAAAGATAATTCGAAAAGTATTCAGCAGGTTATCCCTGATTTCATGATTGCAGAATTCGACGGAAAATTGGAGTTGTCTATTAATGGAAGAAATACACCGGACCTGAAAGTTTCAAAAGAATACGAACAGTTATTAAGAAGCTATGGAGAAGGGGCGAAAACATCCAAAGCGGATAAAGACGCGCTTTTGTTTGTTAAAACGAAACTGGAAGGAGCTAAATGGTTCATTGATGCAATCCGTCAGCGTCAGCAAACCTTATATACGACGATGCATGCAATTATGATGTATCAGTACGAGTTCTTTTTGACCGGTGATGAAACGAATATGAAACCGATGATTTTGAAGGATATTGCGGAAATCGTTGGTCTTGATATTTCAACTGTTTCCCGTGTTGCGAATTCAAAATATGTGCAAACCGCATACGGTGTTTATTCGCTGAAGTATTTTTTCTCCGAATCACTTTCAACAGATTCCGGAGAGGAAGTTTCGACCCGCGAAGTAAAGAAAATTCTGACCGATGCCATTGAAGCGGAAAACAAAAAGAAACCTTTGACGGATGAGCACCTGGCAAAATTGCTGAATGACAAAGGCTACAATATCGCAAGAAGAACGATTGCAAAATACAGGGAGCAGCTGAATGTTCCGGTGGCACGCTTAAGAAAAGAACTATAATGAAACTTATTTCCCAGATTCTTTCCTGGCTTTTCCTGCCGCTTTTAGCCCCGGTGTATGCCGTCGTAATTGCAATGTATGTTGAAAGTTGGGAAGCCGATTTTTACCAGGGAGAAAGTTTGTTTTCACTGGACGAACGTGCGAAAGAATTTTTCCTGTACCTGTTTACATCCTTTTCGTTCCTTGCTCCGGCACTAACCGTCTTATTCCTGCAAACAAGGGGTTCAGTCACTTCAGTTATGATGGAAAAACGGACCGAACGCATCATTCCGGCAGTCATGACGGTTTTGTTTGGGATTTCCCTGTTCGCAATCTTGCTTTTCAAAGTCCCTGCAAGTCTCCCCGGAGCACGCTTTATATTTGGATTGTCATTCGGGTCACTGATTGCGGTTGTTGTTTGCACAGTACTTACTTTTCGCTGGAAAGTCTCCCTTCACGCAACAGGAATGGGTATTCTAACAGGCTTTCTTTACATGTATTACAGCAAAATGCTCATTTTCCCCATGTGGATCCTGGTACTTGCCTTCATTGCCAGTGGAATCGTTATGTCGGCGAGAATGTACCTGAAATTGCACAGTTTATCTCAATTGGTGATCGGTTTTGCTATCGGTTTTGTGGGACTTATTTTGGGAATTAAATTCTTCTTCCTTTATTATTAGGATTCAAATAGTTGCGAAGATTATTGTTAAGTTCGATGACAAAAAATGACCTTTTTTGTTAAATTTGTTTTGCTTGTGAGACAACCTCTCCAACTTTTTGTTGTCTACCAGGTACTGAACTAAAAACAAACCGCGTTGAAAAAACTAATTATTCTGGCGGGATTCCTTATTTCCGTGTCGGTGTCTTTCTCCCAGACAATCGATTCAAGAATCCTCAAAAACAAAGGCAAAGAAGCCGAAAAGATGTATGAATACAATAAGAATTCATACAATTATCTCTTATTCGAATTAGATCATTCATACGAAATTGTCTCCAAAAAGACACTCTCAAAGGAGCAGCGTAATGCGATCCGGAAGGATATTCATTTGACCGATTCGGATATCATTAATATCGGGACTCCCAATTTTAATTTCTATGATTTGGGGATTAAGTTGTCCAAATCCGAAAGACAATACGTTCAGGTGGATAAAGAACGTGTGTTGGTTTTTTACGCAATTCCTGAAATTACAAAGGCTTTTACCGCAAGTCCTCTAAATACCAAATAGACCTGATTGATTATGAAGAATTTTTTGATCCTGCTTATGCTGGCATGGGCCGGTAGTGCATTTTCCCAGACGAACATCCAGATGACGCCTGCAAATAATAACCAAACATTCAGTACATGTAACGGATTTATTATTGATTCCGGCGGACAAGGTGGTCCCGGATATGGAAATAATGAAACAATTGTTGTGACCATTTGCCCGGATACCCCTGGAAATATCATTTCCATTATTTTCAATTTATTTCAGTTGAGTACAACGGACGATAATCCTGCTCCCAACATCACCAATGTTGATTACATGGATGTGTATGATGGAAACTCTATAGCAGCACCAACTCTCGGGACGTATTCCGGAAATCAGCTGCAAGGAGTTGTGATTATGGCAACAGCTTTAAATACAACCGGATGTATCACCTTGCGATTCAGATCAAATACTGTTGGAACAGGGATGTTTACGGCAAGTGCAACTTGTACAACACCTTGTGCTACTCCTACAGCTGCAGGTGTGATCACTAATGGTGAAACATTGGATAGCACACGTGTTTGCGTTGGTGATATAGTTGATTTTTCAGGGATTGCTTCGTCTGCAGCCCCTGGTTTTACGTTGACAAATTATGAATGGGATTTTATGGATGGAAGTACAGCGACCGGTTCGACTGCTTCTCATGCTTTTGACACTCCCGGACAATATTTAGTTCAATTATTTGTGACCGATAATAATGGTTGTGGAAATACCAACTTAATAGACTTACAGGTATTTGTGGCAACAATTCCTTCTTTTACCGGATTTCCCGGAGATACAACTTTGTGTATGGGGGAGAGCGTCACATTTACTGCCACACCTCAATTTTACGAAGTGGAATGGAACGGTTTCCCCGGTTCTCAAACCATTGATGACGGATGTTTGCCGGATACTTTGCTGGGAGTTTCCCAGGATGTACAAATTATGCAGACCGGTTTTGCAGCCGGGGCAACCATTACCCAATTGAGTGATATTCAAAGTTTATGTTTGGGTCTTGAGCATTCCTTCATGGGTGATTTGGTTATTATTGTAGAATGTCCGAACGGTCAAAATCAGGTTTTGCACCAGCAAGGTGGAGGTGGTACCCTGATTGGTGAACCGAATCCATTGGACAATGTGGATTGTAGCGACCCGACTACACAAGGAATTCCTTATACTTATTGTTTTACTCCTTCTGCAACAGAAACCTGGGTGGACTGGGCAAACAATAATGGGTTCGGTAGTACAATTCCTGCCGGGAACTATGAACCGATTCAACCGTTTACGAACCTGGTTGGCTGTCCCTTAAACGGGATCTGGACGTTGACAGTAATCGATAACTGGTCTGGTGATGATGGGACCTTGTTTTCTTTCGATATTAATTTGGATCCTTCTTTATATCCTCCGGTTACTGTTTTTGAACCTCAAATCGGTCTGGGAAGTGATTCTTCTTACTGGGTGATGCCGGCAATTTACGGTTCGGTTTCTCCGGATGGTGATATCTTAACTGTCAACCCAACTGCTGCCGGAACGTATACTTATACGTATGTTGTTTTGGATAACTACGGTTGTGAAAACGATTCAAGTGTAACAGTAACAGTAAATGCAAATCCACAAGCTGATGCAGGCCCTGATGCAACCATTTGTAACGGAACACCGATCCAGTTGGATGGAAATATCGTTGGTGGGAACAACAGTTGTGATTACACCTTTAATCTCGAGGATTCCTGGGGTGATGGATGGAATGGAAATAACTTATTGGTAACTGTAAACGGGGTTACTTCGAACTTTACTATTCCAGGTGGCTTGACAGCCAGCTATACCTTATCCATTCCGAATGGAGCAGCATTTACAGTTCAGTTCGATGGAGCAGGAGCTTTCACTGATGAATGTTCATACGAAGTATTGGATGCTTCCGGAGCAATGGTTTTATCGGATGGAGCAAATGGAAATATTTCTACAACTGTACACAATCTAACCGGAAACTGTTTAGGGAATCTAACCTATGAATGGACTCCGGCCGCTGCGGTTTCGAATCCGGCTGTCCTGGATCCGACAGCTAATGTGAATACAAATACGACTTTAACCTTGACGGTTTATCCTACAGGACATCCGTTATGTGCAACTACAGATCAAATGGATGTGAATATTTCTGCTTCTGCATTCCCTGGAACAGATAGTACTTTAACCATTTGTGCCCAAGGAGCTGCAACAGATTTATTCCCGCTTTTGGGACCTGGAGCTTCTCCGAACGGAACATGGGAAAATCCTGCAGGAGCAGCAGTTACAATGCCTTATGATCCGATCACAATGAATCCGGGTGTGTATACTTATTCAGTGGATTCAAATGGATGTATTTCTTCAGCTACGATTACAGTGACAGAAATTAATCCGACAGTTATAGCGGTTCCAACGGCAGCGAATTGTCACGGAATGGCGAACGGCTCAGTTGCCTTAACCGCTACGAATGCTACGGAATACTCATTGAACGGTGGTCCGAATAATCCAATCCCGGCACCGTTTGTAATAAATGGTTTGGCGGCAGGAAACTACCAGGTAATTGTTTACAATGTAGGTGGGTGTACTGATACCGTTGACTTTGTGATTACCGAACCGGCTGCTTTGGAAATTATATCTATTACTCCGGACCTGGTTACTTGTTCGGGTGATGCTTCAGCGCTCAATGTTACAGGAACCGGAGGTTCAACAGCTTATACTTTTACCTGGTTTACAAATACAGGAATCCAGGGAGTTGGTTCCGCTATCAATGTGAATACCATTGCAACTACCCAATATTGTGTAGTATTAACGGAAGCTTGTGGTTCAATGCCAGACAGTGCATGTATGATCATAACAGTTCCTCAGCCTTTGGATCTGATACTTACTCCGGATGATGCAGATGGCTGTTACCCGCATCATGTTATTTTCTCGAATAATACTCCTGGTCCGGGAACACCATTATTGAACACCATTGATTTCGGTGATGGTACACCAACGATTACAACCCAGGCATTAGATACCTGTTCGCATACTTATGAGCATCCGGGTGTGTATACAGTAAGCATTGTATCCATTTCAGATACAGGATGTACTTATACAAACACCTTCCCGAATATGATTACGGTATTTGACAAACCGGTAGCTGATTTCAATATTTCACCGAATCCGACAACGATTTTTGAAACACACATTATGCTGAACAACACGAGCTCAACGGATGTAGTTTCATACAGTTGGTCAATACCTGGTGCAGAACCGAATCAATCGTCTTTGGAGAACGTAAGCATAGATTTACCGGAAGGAGTTGTAGGAAATTACGATGTGACACTGGTTGTTACCAATGCCAACGGGTGTGTGGATTCTGTGACCAAAATAGCACAGGTATTAAGTGATGTGATTTTATATGCTCCGAATACATTTACTCCGGATGGTGATGAATTCAACCAAACATGGTTCCTGCACATGGACGGAATCGATATACAACAATTTAATTTGAAGGTATTCAACCGTTGGGGAGAAGTGGTTTGGGAAAGCAATGACCCGAATGGCAGATGGGATGGAACATACCAGGGACGACTTGTTCCGAATGGTCAGTATAACTGGATTTTGGAAACGAAGGAATTGGTCAGCGATAAAAAGTATACCTTTGACGGATATATTAATGTAATGCGTTAATAAAAAACGGATTTTTATGATTGGAATCCCTTTGTAAAACATATGATACTCCTAATAATGAGCAGATGATGTAGTCATTGATTTACATTATCCTGCTCATTATTATAACATTAGATTTATTGTAAACCACCAAAAATTACCCTAAGGGTTATTAATATGATAAAATTATTGAACCATCGAATTACATTTTTTGCGAAAAGGAAGTTTGTTGCAGTGAGCTTAATGCTTATTCAATCCTTTATATCCAATTCGCAGATTGTATCAGATAATTTAAGCTGGGTTTCCACAAATTCTGTTCAATCGGCGACAAGCCCGTCTTTTGGTTTTTGTAACGGGCAGGTTTCGTATACCATCGCATCGACTATCGGATTTTACAACGTATCTGTTGCGGGGAATCCTAATTACACGACAGGCATGGTAACGCCAGCCTATATTTTCGATCCGTCACCAACTATCCCCATGCTGATTACATTTTCCCAACCGGTATGTAACCTGCGTATCCGATTTTGTGATCTGGATGGTGGACAAAATGAATATTTAAGTGCTCTTTCTACTCCTTATACCGGTTTGAGCGATGTAGTAGGGCATTTTTCCGGAAATGGATCGGTAGTAAATTCCAGTATTGATGATGCAAAAGGCTGGGTAGAATGGGCCGGCCCGATAACAAACCTATCATTCAATTACAATCGGCCGGGCCCCGGCTGCGGTTTAATTATTGATTCGATCCTCTTCGATTGTTGTACGCCTCCATGTCAGGCACCGAATCCGGGAACGAGTACCACACTGTCTATTTGTTCAAACGGAGCATCCACAGATTTATTCCCACTTTTAGGATCAGGAGCTTCTGTATCCGGAACATGGACTGGACCTACAGGAACCGCTGTTACGATGCCCTATGATCCGGTCACGATGGATCCGGGAACCTACACTTATTCTGTCGACTCCAATGGGTGTGATTCTTCCGCTGTCGTTATCATTACAGAAATTACCCTGACAGTTATAGCTGCCCCAACAGACATAACCTGTCATGGGTTATCGAATGGTTCGGTTGTTTTTACAGTTGCGAATGCTACAACATATTCTTTGAATGGCGGCCCGCAGACACCAATTCCAACTCCGTTTGCGTTGAATGGATTGGATGCAGGAACTTACGGGATCATAGTTTATAATGCGAATGGTTGCACAGGCACCGAAAGTTTTACCATTGGTGAGCCTTCGGCGGCAATGCCATTAATTACTTCTGTGTCACCTGACCAGGTTGTCTGCTCAGGAATCACTTCAACGCTTGCCGCTATCGGATCGGGAGGTTCTTTACCATATACATTTACCTGGTTCACGAATAACGGCGTTGTGGGAATCGGTTCAACACTTAACGTGACAGCGACCCAAACAACGCAATATGGAGTGGTTCTGATAGATGCTTGTGGTTCTATGTCAGATACTTCATTTGTGACAATAGTAATTCCACAGCCAATTATACCGTTACTTGTTCCGGATGATGCTGAAGGTTGTGCCCGACATCATGTGGTGTTTTCGAATATCACAGCAGGTCCTGGAAATATTGTATCAAATACCATTGATTTCGGAGACGGATCACCTGTCATTACGACGAATGCTTTGGACACTTTTTCTCATACCTACGAGCATACCGGAGTGTATACGGTAAGTATTGTCTCTGTTTCTGATACGGGATGTACATACGTGAATACATTCCAGAATATGATCACAGTATATGACGAGCCGATTGCGGATTTCAACATTTCACCGAATCCGACAACGATTTTTGAAACACATATTGAGTTGGATAATACCAGTTCAGCGGGTGTGGTTTCATATAGTTGGTCTATTCCTGGAGCAGAACCAAACCAGTCATCTCTGGAAAACATGAGTGTAGATTTACCGGAAGGGATTGTTGCAAATTATGATGTAACGCTTGTGGTTACTGATGAACGTGGGTGTATTGATTCTGTTACTAAAATTATACAAGTACTTAGTGATGTTATTGTATATGCTCCGAATGCCTTTACTCCGGATGGTGATGAATTTAACCAGACATGGTTCCTTTATATTGATGGGATCGATATCCAGCAATTTAATTTACAGATATTTGATCGTTGGGGAGAAGTGATTTGGGAAAGTAATGATCCGCAAGGAAGATGGGATGGAACTTATCAGGGAAAAATTGTTCAGGATGGTCTTTACAATTGGATTTTGAAAACGAAGGAATTGGTCAGCGATAAAAAGTATACCTTTAACGGATATATCAATGTAATGCGCTAATGAGAGTACAGATTTTTCCGGGCAATCCCATTCAGCAAAATGGTTCGATTGTTTATAATGAACAAGGTGATGCGGTAATTATTGATCCGAGTTGCTATGACCGTTATGAGCAACAGCAATGGATCGATTTCATTCAGGAAAATAACCTGAAGATACATGCTGTGTTGAATACACATTGCCATATTGACCATATTACGGGGAACGCTTTCTTTGTGGACCGCTTTAATGTTCCTTTAATGGCACACAAGGAAGAGTTGTTTACCTTGAGTTTTGCGGATCGTTCTGCACAGATGTACGGATTGATGGCTTATGTTCCTTCTCCGGAACCAACGGATTATTTGACAGATAACCAGATTCTGAAGTTTGGCAACCTGGAATTAAAAGTGATTTTTGGTCCGGGACATTCAGTAGGGCACGTGGCCTTTT
>CBFGPJ010000052.1:0-10251 GCA_965650615.1 uncultured Fluviicola sp.
TATTGGTAATTTTCAGTCTTTGAGTTGCCGGATCTCAGATCATCGGCTGTGTTCGGAGACAAAAGTAATCCGAGACAAACAAACGAACAACGCTGCTTTGGTGTCCGAAGAGGAACAATTAGCAAGTGCGGGGATTTTTCAAATAAGTGCAAAGATCGTCCCTGTCCTTTTTTGCATTTAATCAAAGCGGGAACGGTAAGGAATGGAGAAAAGGACGGAAGTTCCTTCCGAAGGTTTTGAAACAATTTCAAAATTAAAGACCCCTTTCCTTCGTTTGTTCAAGAGATTGATCCGCTTTTCAGTAATCTGGATCGCAACGGATTCATGTTCCTTTTTCGGGTTCACCGGTCTGTCTGTTGAAAATCCTTTTCCATTGTCCGTGATCGAGATTTCTACTTCTTTTCCGGTTTTCCTATAGGAAATGACCAATTTTCCGGGTTTATCCAGTTCCGAAAATCCATGCTCGATGGCATTTTCAATAAAGGGCTGAATGAGCATCGGTGGGAGCAAGAGGTTATCGGGCGACAATTGTTCATCTATTTCAATGGTATAATCAAAGGCATTGTTAAAGCGCAATTGCTGCAAACGCATGTAGTCTTTCAGCCATTTTAATTCTTCCTCCAGGGAAATATTGTCGGTTGAAGAATGTTGCAGAATTGACCGCACCAGGCGTGCAAATGAAGTAAGAAGTTTCCCCGATTCTTCCGTATCTTTTTTCAGCATATAGGTATGAATGGCATTGAGTACATTGAAGATAAAATGCGGATTCATCTGGCTTTGCAATAAGCGCTGTTCCATTTCAACGGCAATTTTTCCGGCCTTCAATCGGTTATAACGCACAGTTGTGTAAGCAATGACACTAATAAGCAAAAGCAATAAAACAGACCCATAGATGAAATAATTGAGTTGGTTCAGTTTGATATCCTTCAGCAGGTTTTCCTGTCGTAACTGCAGGTTCTCCCGTTGCTTTTTTTCCGTTTCATATTGCTCTTTCATCCGGGAAATCCCATGCTGAATGGCCAGATTGCTGTTATTATCTTCCAGTTCTTTGGCCTCTTCAAAGTATTCCAGTGCCATATCCGTTTTACCCATGGTCTTATATACTTTGTAAAATTGCCAAAGTACGTCTGCTTCCAAATCGGAATAGCCCGGATTACCTTTGATCCAGCGGTGTTTCACATTCAGGACAGCCAGTGCGCGATCGTATTTCTTCATATTCATATAGGCAGTTGCCTCGTACAAGGAAATCGTTACCGAGTTGAACGTGTCTTGTTGCTCCATGTAAAACACATCACATTCTTTTACCAGTTTCAGTGCTTTTTCGTACTTGCCTGTTTCGGCGTAAATGTGAGCCAGGTTTGCCTGGCAAGCCTTGATAATCCGTTCTTGCTGAAATGTTTTTTGCAAGCGCAGCGCTTCCAGCAAATACGGTTCTGCACTGGTATACATTTTTTGTTCAGCAAGCATGCCTCCCAAATTCAGCAAAGCAATGGATTGACCATTGAAATCTTTGATCTCTTTCCTGAGTTCAATGGAGCGTTTGTAATATGCAGTTGCTTCTTTATAGCGCTCAAGCTCCTGTAATAAAGTAGCGACACTACCCACATATTTTGCCTCTTCTTTCCTGGGTCCGTGTTTTTCGTAATAATGCAGCATTTCAAGATTCAGTTTTAATGCTTTCTTAAAATCTCCGTGCTGTTGGTAATAAAGGGAGAAAAGCCCTTTACTGAATGTTAATTTGTCTTGTGAACCGGGAATTTTTTTGAAAACACTATCGGATTTTTGAAGGCTCGATTTCATTTTATCCCAATCATTGAGATGGTAGTAATAGGTCCCATAAATAGCATAAACCAATCCTTCCCCTTTGCTGTAATTGAGCTTTCGTGATAAACGCTGCACGCTGTCCATATATGCCCGGAATATGGCCCTGTCTTTATAAAAGTAGCTTACGCCTATATCGTAATATAATTTAACTTTTACCGTGTCTTCACTTTGATACCGGACTTTTCGCAACAAACTGTCAAGTGGTGGCTGAGCATTCAGTGAATGTGAAAAGATACAGAAAAGAAGGATGGTCAGGGAGCGAATCAAGTGTGTCATTGGTGTTTGTGTGCTTTAAAAATGATCTTAATTAATGGTTAGCCTTAAAATGGGCCAGGACTTCTTCCTTCTTTCTGGTGGAAACCGGTATTTCCACACCATTCGGTAAGATCAGAAAACCACCGTTTCGTTTATCGAATTGAGTCACATGACGCATATTTACCAAATAACTTTGGTGCGTGCGAATGAAATGCTCATTGTCGATGATACTTTCAAAATGTCCCAGGGTTTTGGAAACGAGGATTTGTTTTCGATCGGTGAAAAAGAAATGGGTATACGCGCCATCGGCCAGGCAGTGTGTGATATCATCTACATTTACAATGTGGAGCATGTCGGCGGTATTCAGCACGATGCGTTTTGGTTCCGTTGATTTAAACTGTTGGCGAAAAACGTCCAATTGTTCCAGGATCTTAGTATTCTGAATGTGTTTATGTGCTTTCAGCAATGCGGTGGTCAGATCCGAAGGATCATAAGGTTTCAGCAAATAATCCAAGGCAGAAACCTGGAATGCTTTCAATGCAAAATCATTGTATGCTGTAATAAAAATAGTAGGGATAAAACGCGGTGCGATGGTTTGCAGAATATCAAATCCGCTTTTATCATGCAATTGGATATCCAATAACAACAGATCGGGATTGAATTCATCAATTGCTTTCAAAGCAGCGGGAACACTATCTGCTTCCCGTAGCGAGAGGTTATCAATGCCGCTTCGGGACAATACCATGAGGCAATTTTCCCGCGCCATTTTTTCGTCGTCTATAATTAAGATTTTCATCAAATGGGGTAAATGGGGTAAACAAAAATACGAAATCCGTTTATCAGCTGATAAACGGATTTTCAATATAGTTATTTGTAACCAGCGATATTTATTGCTTCACAACCCGCTGAAAACTGTGTCCGGATGAATTTCTGAAATTGAACAGGTAAACTCCGCGTTCAAAGTTCTGTAAGGAAACCATTCCTTGATTTTGGACCTTGTCTTTCAGCACCACTTTCCCCTGAACGTCGTAAACAGTCAATTCTGCATCGGAACCCAAGAAAGATAAGTGGACCTGATCAGTGGCTGGATTCGGATAAAGCTTGAATAAGTTCTCTTCTTCCGATAGACCGGCAGTACTCACATGTCCGTTATTGAAGTAAATCGCCTCCGTAACCGTGAAGTATTCATTCGCCGATTTGAATGGACAGAACACACTCAACTGCAGCCAATAAACGCCATTTCCATTATTCAGCACATAATTGGTAGTATCGAAGTTAGATCCATTGGAATCCACAATATTCCAGATCACGTTCACCGTATTTCCATTTGCCCAGATTGAATCGATGTAAGCGGTGTCGATTCCTGCATAGTAAATATCACAGTTAGTCATGGCTACTCCTAAAGAGTCCAATGCCAGGGAATCAATGAACGGATTGTTGAAGACGTAATTCGAATCGACAGGAATGACGATTGCTGTGGAAAGTGTGTCCCCGCAGTTGTCTGTGACATGCAGATCGTGAATTCCCGCACATAAACCTGTAATTAAGCTGTATCCGTTTGAATTAATCACCTGTGAGCCGTTGTCGAAATCCAGTTCGAAAGGTGCATTTCCGGAAAGATCAATTGCTGCTTCGCCGACGCAGGTATTGGCATCGGAAGGCATAGCGAAAGAATTTGCAACTGAAAGAGGAAGAGATGGAATAATTGTCAGGTCCAGGGTAATGATTGAGTCACAGCCGGATACATTCGGAATCGTATCGCTGTATTGACCGGAAGTTGTATAGGTAATTCCATTATGAGACCAATTAAAAGAATCGCAATTTGTTTCAAAAATAGTAGTATCAGAAGATGAACAAAAAGTAATTCTGGTCAGATCGTTTTTACTTTCACCCATGAAATGACTAAACTTTCCACTCACAATCATTTTTCCATTCGACTGCATTTCAACCCCTTGCACCCAATCATCGGCTCCGGCTCCCAGATCAAAAGAGGTGTCCACAGAACCATCTGTATTAAACCTCATCAATCGATTGTAAGTTACGCCATTGTAACTCGTAAAGCTTCCAAATACAAGCAGTTTGTCATCACTCTGCAACGTACTTCTCCTCACTTGTACATCATTAAATACTCCTATTGAAAATTGGGTGTTTAATTGTCCATTGGCATCCAAAAGCACAACTCCATTCATCGGAACATTATCAAATTCTGTGAAATTTCCCGATACAATTATATCTCCTGTCGATCTCAGCATTACTTTCCCCAAAGTACCATAAGTGTTATTATTTGCATCGAATGAGTTATCAATACTTCCCGAGGCATTCAGTCTTACAATACATTTTTTAGATACGTTATTAAACATTGTGAATTGACCAGTAAGAATAATCTTGCCATCCGGTTGAAGACACATTCCACCAGCTCCGGCATTTGCACCCGTTCCAATATTAAATGATGTGTCGATAGAACCATCCGAATTTAATCTCGCAATCCGATTCATCGGGATACCATTAAATTCTGTAAAATCTCCACTAATCAATATTTTTCCATCCGGTTGAATGATCGATTTCCATATAACATCATTGGGACCTGTTCCAATATTGAATGAAGTATCTAAAGACCCGTCCACATTCAGACGTACGATCTTGTTAGTCGAAACGTTATCATAAGAAAAGAAAGCTCCCGTGGCGAGGATTTTACCATCTAATTGTTCGTTAAGGGTATACACAAAATTATCAAATCCAGCACCGGAATGAAACGAGGTGTCAATCCCTCCGTTCGGTTTGAGCCGGGTAATACGATTTACAATAGTATCATTAAAGGTGACAAAACTTCCGGTAATGATTATCCTATCCTGATGGTCAACCATTAAATGATTAATTCCGGTAGAGTTATTTCCACCATTACCGGTATAGAAATTCTGATCATTAACCCATTGTTGAGAAAAAGAGTTGATATAAAAGGATAAAAATAGAATTGAAAATAAAAGCTTATTCATTTAAAATTGGTTAAATTGACTTACCAAAAGTACAAAAATCTATTCATCGAAAGACAAGTGAATTTTTCTATAGTCGTTATTGATCTCTCTACTGCTTTACCACCCGCCGGACACTATGTCCCTGCGAATTCTTGAAATCAAACAAATACACTCCGCGTTCAAAGTTTTGAAGCGAAACCATTCCCTGGTTTTGGATTTGATCTTTCAATACAACCTTTCCTTGCACATCGTAAACAGTCAATTCTGCATCGGAACCCGAGAAAGATAAGTGGACCTGATCAGTGGTTGGATTCGGATAAAGCTTGAATAAGTTATTTTCTTCCGATAGACCGGCAGTACTCACATGTCCGTTATTGAAGTAAATCGCCTCCGTAACCGTGAAGTATTCATTCGCTGATTTGAACGGACAGTATACACTCAACTGCAGCCAGTAAACACCGTTTCCGTTATTCAGCACATAATTGGTTGTATCGAAGTTAGATCCATTGGAATCTACGATGTTCCAGATCACGTTCACCGTATTTCCGTTTGCCCAGATCGAATCAATGTAAGCGGTATCAATTCCATTATAGAAAATATCACAGTTGGTCATGGTTACTCCTAAAGAATCCTGCGCTAATGAATCAATAAACGGATTGTTGAACACAAAATTGGAATCAATCGGGATCACGACCGGAACAGAAAGTGTATCTCCACAGTTGTCTATGACATGTAAATCGTGAATTCCTGCACATAAACCGGTTACCAGGCTGTATCCATTTGAGTTAACGATTTGTGAACCGTTGTCGAAATCCAGTTCGAAAGGTGCGTTTCCGGAAAGATCAATTGCTGCTTCGCCGACGCAGGTATTGGCGTCGGAAGGGAAAACAAAAACATTCTCAACAATTAAAGGAAAAGACGGAATGATTGTCAAGTTCAATGTTACAGTAGAATCACAACCTGCTGCATTCTGTAGCACAAATGTTGGAGTATTTGTTGATGAAGTATACGTATTTCCATCGATCCAATCATACGAATCACACGCTGTTTGAACATCCGTTCCGCTGGTTGAATTGATGATCGTTAAATTCAATGTTACAGTAGAATCACAACCCACTGCATTCTGCAATACAAAAGTCGGAGTATTCGTGGACGATGTATAGGTGTTTCCATCAATCCAAGTCAAAGAATCACAAGCTGTTTGAGCATCCGTTCCACTGGTTGAATTGATGATCGTTAAATTCAAGGTAACAGTGGAATCACAACCCACTGCGTTTTGCAAGACAAAAGTTGGTGTGTTTGTTGAAGATGTGTAGGTATTTCCATCAATCCAATCGTATGAATCACACGCTGTTTGAACATCCGTTCCTGTGGTAGAATGTGTGATCGTTAAGTTCAACGTTACTGTCGAATCACAACCCGCTGCATTCTGCAAGACAAAAGTCGGTGTGCTCGTAGAAGAAGAATAAGTTATCCCATCAATCCAGATCAAAGAATCACAAGCGGTCTGAATATCAATTCCGGTATTAGAATGATTAATTGTTAAGTTTAACGTAACGATTGAATCGCACCCAGCTGCATTTTGTAATACAAAAGTTGGCGTATTCGTTGATGAAGTATAGGTATTTCCGTCGATCCAATCGTAAGAATTACATGCTGTTCGAATATCGATCGTATTATTTGATAAAATAGTAAGATTCAACGTTACTACAGAATCGCAACCTGCTGCATTCTGCAATATAAATGTTGGAGTATTAGTGGACGATGTGTAGGTGTTACCGTCGATCCAATCGTATGAATCACACGCTGTTTGAGCATCCGTTCCTGTGGTAGAATGTGTGATCGTTAAGTTCAACGTTACTGTCGAATCACAACCCGCTGCATTTTGTAATACAAAAGTCGGAGCGTTTGTGGAGGTATAATAAGTATTCCCATCCATCCATTCCAATGAATCACATGCCGTTTGAACATCTATTCCGCTTGTAGAATGGGTAATCGTAAGGTTTAAAGTAACAGTTGAGTCGCAACCCGCTGCATTCTGCAAGACGAACGTTGGAGTATTTGTTGATGATGTGTACGTGTTTCCGTCAATCCAGTCATACGAATCACAAGCAGTTTGAACATCATTTACATTCGTTGGATTTAAGATTGTCAAATTCAATGTAACAATAGAATCACAACCTGAAGTTGAAGGAATTGTGTCATAATATACTCCTGAACTAGTATATGTCTGATTGTTTAAACTCCATGTATAACTTACACAGGTGGTATGATATATTTGTGAATTGTCTGTATATTTCCACAATTCAAATCCGTAATCATAGTGATATAGATTTAAAAGGAGTTCATTATTTATTGAACCTATAACCAAAGGAAAGGAGCTCATGTTTCCTGGATTAACATCCTGAATCAAATGAGTACCACAAGCAGTTCCGTCAGAAACCCACAACTCATGTCCAGTCATACCATCATTTGCCGAAAAATAAAGTTTGTTATGAACAATCGAGAACTTTGAAGGAGCACTGGATTGGATTCCCGGATTAATATCTTTGACCATAACGGTTCCTGCTGTTGTTCCATCAGATTCCCATAATTCGGATCCATGAATGCCGTCATCAGCTGAGAAGTACAGTTTTCCATTGAATTCAGTGAAATTTTTCGGGTCACTACCCCACGGGCCAGACTTTATTTCTTTTAGGATCTGAGTTCCCGCAACAGTTCCGTCAGTTACCCACAATTCATATCCGGAACCATTTGTGTTCATTGAAAAGTAGAGCTTGTTGTTATAACGTATAGTTTCTTTTATTACTGCGGATGTTGTTTGAAAATCATTATATGGAACACTCATAAAAAGAACCGTACCTGTTGAGGTTCCATCACTGGTCCAAATTTGGCAACCGGTTCCACTTATATACACTTCGAAATAAAGCATTCCGTTCAATTCAATCAATTTACCGGTTGTACCACCAAGTGTTTTTATGAAGGTTGTTCCTGCCACTGTACCGTCTGTCTTCCATAATTGAGAGTTCGTAATAAAATAAGCCATGCCATTGGCTACAGCAATAGGTCCATTTGTGGACATTCCACTTTTAAGTGTTATTGTACCTGCTGTTGTCCCATCAGTTCTGGCAATTGCACTATTTCCAACTAAGAAAAGATGATATCCATTGTAAGGAATAAAACTATGAGATTCTCCGGTCATGGTTTTTACCATTACTGATCCCGCTGCAGTTCCATTTGATTTAGCCAATGCCGACTGACTAGTACTGGTGTAATACATGGTGAAATAAAATGTGGAACTATCTGCTTTATAGAAGTTTCTGGGAGCGCTGCCACAATAAGTTGCTGTGCACATGTCTTTGGTCATCAATGTTCCGGAAGTCGTTCCATTGGTTTCCCATAATTCACTATAGATAGATTCACCATTTGAAGCAAAAAAGATTTTGTCATTCAAAGAGACTCCTTCTTTGAATCTCGTGGAATTCCATTGGGAACTAATGTCTTTGATCATGCTAGTCCCTGCAGCTGTTCCGTTACTTTTCCAAAGTTCAATATTACCTGCAACATTCCCGCCTTGAAAAACAACATCAGCTGCATTAACTGGAGTAATAAAGCAAGGATCACCGTTATTCGGTGACATATCTTTGATCTTAACCGTCCCTGCTGGTGTTCCGTTTGTCTTCCACAATTCTCTTCCACTTCCATCCCTACCTTGAAAAAATAGAATTCCATTCCAAACACAGAAATTTTTAGCATCTAAATGCCCCGAATTTAATGTCTGGCATGTTATCCCATTAGTTTTGTAAAAACCTCTCCCTCCACCATTTTGTGCACTGAAGTATAATTCCCCGTTAAACTCAGTAAATCCATCAGGAGAACTTGAATTAGTCACTGACGGATAAAATGTTGCAAACTCTGTCGTACCGGCTGTAGTCCCGTCCGAACGCCATAATTCCTTGTTATTATAAGGTCCGCCGGCAAAATATAAGTAACCATTATACTCACGTATTGCTATTCCGTTATTATATGATGCATATTGCTCAACATTTGCTACAGAACTTACCAGTTGAGTTCCTGCAACAGTGCCATCCGTCTTCCACAGATCATTTCCCGTTGTTGAGGAAGCAGAGAAAAATAACATCCCCTGAAAAGATATTAAACTGTTCGGATTACCATTGCCCGTACCATTAAAATCAATGACCATGTATGTCCCGGTCTCTGTTCCATCACTTTTCCAGAGTTCTAGTCCATTCACCCCATTATTGGCAGTAAAATAGATTTCCCCATTCACTTCAGTAAGTTGTTTTGGCGAACTTCCCGAATAACCGGGATTAATATCCTTGACCAAAACTGTCCCGGTCTCTGTTCCATCGCTTTTCCAAAGTTCTGAACCAGTTCCAAAACCAGTAGCTTCAAAATACAGTGTGTTATTTACTTTAAGAATTTGCAAATCAGAGTTGCTATAATCGTAATTGTAAAATTGATGGATAAATGTCGTCCCTTCAGATGTTCCGTCTGTTTTATACAATCCCTTCTTATCTCCTTCTCCTCTTGCCAGGAAATAAACAAAGCCATTCATTTCCACCGGAGCAAAAATCTCACTGCCTATTTCAGGTTCCGGATTGATATCACTTATCAATACCGTTCCTGCCGTGGTTCCATCGGTACACCAAAGTTCTCCACCATGCTGCTTGTCCACAGCTGAGAATAAAACCTTATTTCCAAGTCTGATTAAAAATTTGGGGTAAGACCCTGAAGAAGTCCAGTAGTCCGTATCTATATTTTTAACCATAGTAATTTGACCTGCCACCTTCAAGGAGCAAAAACAAATTAAGGCTAATACTAGTATTTGAATTTTAACAGATTTCAGACTCATGATTTAGTTAGTTTGAATTTTGTTTAAGAATGCTTATCAGTGTTGCAAAAATACAAAATCCGCCCATCAATCGATGAGCGGATTTCTCTATTACGCTTATTAGTTTCTCTATTATGCCTCCACGTGCATATAGCTCTCTACGCTCGGACAAGAACACACTAAGTTTCTGTCTCCGTAAGCATTGTCTACACGGCGTACAGGAACCCAGTATTTCCACTCTTTCAAATAAGCAACCGGGTAAGCTGCTTCCTGCGGAGAGTATGGGTAGTTCCAGTCTTTGTTGATGATACAGTCTGCTGTGTGCGGAGCGTTCTTCAACAAGTT
>CBFGPJ010000053.1:0-10248 GCA_965650615.1 uncultured Fluviicola sp.
ATGGCGGAAACATTGGCGGGTTCTCAGCAAATGTAGCCTTCTACCCCTCCGATTCAATCGGGATCGTGGTATTGACCAACCAAAACGGTTCTGCGGCAACCGACATTGTGCGCAACATTATTTCCGATAGATTATTCGCTTTGGAACCGATTCCATGGAATGCAGATGCAAAGAAAGAAATGGATGCAATGATGGAGCTCGAAAAGAAAAACGAAACAACTGCAGACACGACACAGGTAAAGAACACCCATCCTTCCCATCCGCTTGGAGATTATGCGGGGTTATATGGAAATCCGGCTTACTCTGAGTTTAAGGTCACTTTGAAGAACGATACGCTGTTTACTTTCATTGCGGGAGAAAACATGTGGTTGGAGCATTATCACTACGATGTATTCCAATTTAAATCTGTTGATTCGAAAGAAACAGCTAAACGTTATTTCTTCATCAATTTTGGTACTGCCAATAACGGAAAGATCGAAAGTGCTTCCATCGAAATGGATGAACCCGGAAAACCAACCGTTTTCGCAAGACAATCAATCAAGGTAAACCTATCTGAGGAGGATCTGAATAAATATGTTGGGGAATACGACCTGGAAGGCATGACGGTTAAAATTTACCTGAAAGGAACAACTTTGATGGTATTGGTTCCCGGACAACCGGATTATGAAACCGCTTCCGTTGGTAATGATACTTTTGACCTGACCATTATTAAAGGCTACAGCGTGAAATTTACGGTTGAAAACGGAAAATCAAAAGCCGTGACTTTTGTACAGCCAAATGGGAACTTTACCGCAAAACGGAAATGATCGGAATTTTGAAGTTATTTGCGTCTGATTTTTAATGGACATTCCAATCAATTTTTTCAAGTTTCAACACATTATTTTAAAACCATTTTTTCTGAAAATTGACCATAAAAGGAATTAAAATTACATTTTGGATCAGCACAGGCTTGATCGGCTTATTTATCATCCCGGGAGTATTCTTTTTGAATACTCCATTTGCGAAAGCAGTTCCAACCCATTTAGGTTTACCCCCTTGCTTCAATGGGAATTGGGAATTCTGAAAGCCATCGGAGCACTCGTAATTTTATTGCCTTTTGCAGGAAACCGGATCAAAGAATGAAGAGATTATTCCGTAAAGATTGTTTTATTTTTCTTAAGCGGAGTGTACACATAACGTATCCCATTTTCAACACTGATCACTCTTCCGTCTTCCAGGATCACAATATTCGTCAATCCTTCCCGGTAAAGCGGTTTTCCTTTCAAATCAAGCAGGAAGATCTTTCCATCACTTAATTTGAATTGATTTTCATCCAGGTAATCAGACAGGACGGCCTCTTTCTTAAGCAGAACATTATTCAGATCACGTGCTTCGTATCCTGTTTCTGTTTTCACAAATCCGGTTTCATTGATCACCAGGTCAAAAGCGGGTGCCTGCAGAAAGACCGTTTGATCCGGCACCTTTCCTTCAAAGAATTCCAAATTGTACCATTTCGCCCCTTTTTTAGCGCGAAGAATGTACACTCCGGCTTTGGAAGAAGCAATAAATACCTCATCAAAGACCGGTTTGATCTTTTCATTGAGATTGTAATCATACACTCCGAATTTTTCTCCTTTCTTCACAATAAAAGCTGCATTCGGAACATACTGCACCCAATCATATGCAGCGGGAATTTCTTTCCTGAGGTTCAGGCTCAGGATGCCGTGAAATTCTCCTATGCGGGTAAAACATTGTTCGTCATAATCCCGATATGGAAATTCGAACGAAACCGGGTTTTCTTTGCTGACCCCGAATCTCAGTTCATCGTACCTGAAATCGAAAAGGGTATCGCCAAAAGCGGAAATCACACCCCATTTTTTCGTTGATCCTTTTGCCAAAAAGTGGATCTCATCCCATGTCGGAAGGATTTCAGAATAACTATACGGAATGACTACTGTCTGCTTGTCATCTTCAAAATCAGAGTGCATTTCCGAACCTTTAAATTTTCCCTTCGTCGAAACCGTTCTTTCGGGATTTACGGAATAAAAAATGCGCCCTTTCGAATCAATGTAATGTTTTTCATCTTCACTCAGACGATAGATCAAAGCTAAACCATCGATGATGTAAAAAGATCCGCTCGCTGGACGGTCCGGCTTAAAAACTGATCCCCATGCAATGTCGGCAGCTCCCCACAAATCTCCCACACGGTATTCGATCATAGTCCCAAATAATTTGCTTTGAAAAAGAGTATCCGCCTGAAGATCAACCACTTTTCCATTCCAGGAAATAAACCCCAATTTTCCATTTGCATTTTTAAAAAGGGTAAGCGGGACTTTGAAGGGTGGGTCTTCGTGTAATTTCCGAAATTTATAGGTATAATAATTACCGAAATCATCTGTAAATCCTCCAAGGAGCTGCGGATCCGTTTCCTGAATGCTCATTGTGCTCATTCCGGCATAATTGTAAGATCCGAAACTCTTTTCGATTTGAATCCGCTCCACAAAAACAGAATCTCCCACGAGTTCATATAAACCGTAAGTTGTTTCTCCTTCTTTCCTGAAAGCGTAAAATTGTGTCCCTGCATGGTAAATATCCTGGTACTCAAAAGGAGAACTTTTCCCCGTAGCAGAAATGCTGAATGCCAGTTTTTCCGTTTCATCCTTAAAAATCCATACGGTCGTTCCCGAAGGATGAGTCCCTTTACCCCAATAAGTGATACTTTTCTCCCAATTGGAAACCAGTCGCTCACTTTTCAGATCATAAATAGCCGTTCTATAATCTTCCCAGTCCATTTTTGTCACATATACAAAGTCCTCAAAGAGAGTTTCGTTGTAATAAGTCTTTTCCAGATCAGCATCATTTTGGATCCAGGATAATTTATTGGGAATCTGTACCTCTGCAAAGGAATCGATTGCCACTCCGAAACGATTGAAAATAATCTCCTCGTTTCCGGTAGCGCAGAACTTCCATTCCAGAAATTCTTCTTCGGATTCGTACCTCGAATATTCAACCCGGAAATCGCTCAACAGGGTTGCAATTTTCTTTCCATATCTCAATTCGATCGTATTTGTCTTTGGGTTTACCGGCCAGAACATCGAAAAAACGGAATCAGTAATCAGGCTTCCATCGGCTTTGGCTAAATAGTGTTTGGATTCTCCGAAAGGCAGCGATCCCTCCGATTCCGGACTGTAGAAATAATCCGTCTGGTCCAGGACGAGAATATAGTCTACGGAAGTTTTTCCGGGCAGATCGTACTTAAAAGAGGAAAGCCGTTCAACCACACTGTATTCGATGGGAACAACTACATCTCCTTTTTCGTTTACAATTCCGGTTTTATCATCCTTCCGGACAATGATCAATCCTGTTTCCAGCAATACATCCATTTCACTGAGCCACGGATCCAGATCGCTTGCAATAAGCTCTGTTCCCCGGTAAAGATCCATTGTTCCATTTTCAGTAAACGCGGTAAAAAACGAGTAAACCCGATCAATTTTTTTGTAGTTTGCAGGAATGGCTTTACCCGCACCGTTTGGAAGATAACCATGTAATCCGTTCTCGAAAAACAAAATCCCTGATTCGTCAATTAACACATTCGTGTATTTCGGTTCCAGGATGATTCTGCCGTTTGTATGGACCAACCCGACTTTCCCATTCGATTTAATACGTTTGAGTGTATCGTTTTCAACTTTCAAACCGGGAGCTATTACCGATTGGTTAAAACCATTGAAACTCAGTAACAGTAAAACAAGCGTTAATCGTGCCCTCATGTGTTTTAATTTGAAACGAAATTAATGAACACTTAACGGGTGACAATAAGTCATTTGCAGTATTTCCGAAACCTGATGGTCAATAACCTAACTGACTGCTTCTGATTCAAGGATAAGCGGTCATGGTAAATTGCTCGCCTACCTTTCCTTCTTTGATTACCTGACTGTTTGAATAAACCAGCAATTTCGGTACCTGAGGGCCAGAAAATCGAAAACGCGATTCCGGAAGCCCGTAATAGGACGTGGTGCCCCGGTACTCATTATTTCCGTAGCGCATACTTGACCAGCCATATGTCAGCGTGCAGATCCGTTTTACAGGTGTATTGACTGTATGAAAATCAGTTGCATATAGCAAGACATTATCACCGCCGGAGGAAACATACACCAGGGAGTCGAAATCCAAAGCCAACACTTTATCGGAAAGTGTAATCGTTACGTCGGTGCCGTTTGAACAGCATACCCCTCCGGCCCAGGTGTGAATGACCACATTTGCTAAAGTGTCCTGTGAAAAACCATTCAGGCCAAAAACCAGTAAAAAGATCGTACAGATTGTTTTCATATCTCTTTTTACAGCAATCCATCAAATTAGTTCAAATAAAAAAGGTGGCTTCGACTACGCTCAGCCACCTTTTAGTTATAATTTCACAGAAAAAACCCCGGTGACTGAGCGTAGTCGAAGTCCAGGGATTTTTTTTAAGCATCTTCTTTTTTCACCTCTACTTTCGGTGGGATCAATTTGTAGATGATCGGAGTTACAACACGCGAAAGCAAGGTTGAACTGATCAATCCACCGATCAACACGATTGCCAAAGGAGAAATCAACGGATTGGTGGAAATCGCGATTGGAATCAACCCTCCGATTGCGGTGAGTGAAGTCAGTACGATCGGCAGGAAGCGTACTTCTCCCGCCTCGCGGATCGCTTCATCCAGGCTCCGGCCTTCTTCCCGTAAATGATTCGTGAAATCGACGAGCAAAATGGAGTTCTTCACCTCAATTCCCGCCAAAGCAATCAATCCGATTACCGCAACGAAGGAAAGCGAATTTCCGGTCATCCAAAGCGCAATAACAGCCCCCACAATTCCAAGTGGGATAACCGACAACACAATCAATGTACTCTTGAACGTTTTGAACAATAAGATCAATACCGCAACGAATAAGAAAACGGTAATCGTGATGATGGTATTAAATCCTCCGAATGATTCGTTCCGCGATTCAAACTCACCACCCATCACATAAGAATACCCTTGCGGCAGTTTCTTTTGGTCCATTTTTGCAATAACCTCGTTGATCAGGTTGTCCGGCAAGATTCCTTTTTGAGCAAAAGCACTTACAGTAACTGTTCGGACTTTGTTCAGGTGATTAATGAACAAGGGAGAACTTTCCAATTTCAAACTTGCAATTTGGGAAAGCAAAATGGCCTGTCCCTGCTGATTGTTGATGTACAATTGGTTGAAGACATCCAAGGTAGCGCGTTCCCCTTTATGCGTAGTCAAAAGCATGGAAAACTCATCATTATTTTCATCCGAAAATGTTCCCAGATCAAAACCTGCTATGGCCAAACGAACAGTTCTGTCAATATCCACGGTATTCACTCCCAAAGCACGCGCTTTTTCCTTGGAAATAACCAGTTTGAAATCGGATTTCAGGTTACTGACCGGGTTGTTTACATACATGGTCCCCGGAGTTTCCTTCAGCATGGTTTCCACTTCCTGACTCAATTTACGTAAAGTATCCAGGTTGTCTCCGGAAAGACGTACTTCCACCGGTGCTGTCATTGGCGGGCCTTGTTCAAAGTTCTTCACCTCAATCTTAGCTCCCGGATATTCATTAAAAATAGAACGTAAATGATCCGCTATTTCCTGTTTCTTATCCACCCCGGTGTGTTTTTCCAGCTGCACGAAGACCTGGGCAAAATCACTGCGTTCATTTTCCTGGGCAACATTGTAATATACAGGAGGATTTCCTTTTCCAACGTTTGCGGCATAGTATTCCACTTCTGGAATTTTACTCAATTCTTTTTCTACAAACCGGGTAATCTCATCCGTACGATTCAGGTTTGTTTGCAAAGGTGCCGAAACATTCACCATGAATTGCGGTTTTTCGGAAGCCGGGAACAAACTGAATCCAATTACAGGGAACAAAGCCAAAGAACCGATGAAAATAATCAGGGCAACTGTCAAGGTAATGATCGGTCTTTTCAGCGCTTTATCCAGCAATACGGAATAAGTCCCCGAAATTGCTTTCTGCAATACTCTTAAGAAAATATTTCCATCGTGTTGTCCATCGTGTTGTTTCAACAAACGACTGGACAAGAACGGGATGATCGTTAACGAAACCAACATGGAAGCCAATACACTTGCAATAACTGCCATTGGAAGACTTCGGATAAAATCTCCGGAAATTTCGGGTAAAAACACCAAAGGTAAAAAGGCAATGATCAGGGTAACCGTACAACCGACCACCGAAAGTCCGATTTGCTGGGTGGCCATCAACGTTGCATCCATCCTGGAATAACCCTCGCGCAGCCAGCGTTCGATGTTTTCAACGACCACAATACTGTCGTCAACCAGTAAGCCCAGTGCTACTACCAAACCAACAATACTCAGCTGATTGATATTGTATCCCATTACATTCAGAAGTACCAAACCGATAGCCAATGAAAGCGGAATAGAAATCATAACAACCAGTGATGCTCTTCCTCCCAATGGAAGCAAGGTAATTGCAACCAGGAGAATTGCGATCAGGAAATCTACTCCTAATCCACCCAAACGCGCATTCACATTATCTCCCTGGTCAAAATGATTGATCATATCGATATTGGAAGGCAGATGCGGGTCGAATTCATCCAGGACTTTCTGATACTTCTTTTGAGTTTCGGAAATATTGAAACCTTCTTTCTGCGCAGCTGTTACGAAAACACAACGATGACCATTCAATCGGGTGATGTGCTTTGTTTCGGAAAAATCGTAATACACATCTGCCACATCCTTCAGCGGAATTGTTTTCCCTTCGGAAGCATAAATGATCGTATTGGCAATTTCGTCCAGGGAAACATAATTTCCACTTGTTTTGACGTTCAGAGACTTTGTTCCAACATCGATACTTCCTCCTGGAATATTTGCGATCTCACTTTGTAAGGTTCCCACTACGGCATTCAAAGGAAGATGAAGCTGTGCCAGTTTATCCGTTCTCAAATCAATGCGAACCTGTTCATCCGATAAACCGTGAATTTTTACGTTCTTCAGTTCAGTCAGTTTCTCCAGTTCTTCCTGCAGGTCCTCTGCTACCCGTTTCAATGATTTCCTGGAAGCATTTTCACTGATCAAAGCAGTTTGAATAACGTTCACGTCGGAAGCCACCAATTTCTTTACTTCGATACTCAGGATCTCATCCGGCAGTTCGGAACGCATTCCGTTCACTTCCCGGGTCAGTTCCTGGAACTTTTCATTTACATCCGACTCGTATTTGTATTCTACCTGCATGACTGCCACACCATCTTTGATCTGTGTTTTGATCCGTTTGATGTTCTCCAAGCTGTAAATCTGTTTTTCGAGCGGTTTTACAACCAATTCTTCCATATCTGAAGGACTGGTCCCGGGATAAACTACAATTACCGGGAACATGGGTGAATTGGTAGCAGGGTCCTCACTGCGGGGCATGGTCAAAAGCGTATTCACTCCCAGGGCGATCGCCATGATGAACAACACCAGGGTAAACTGGTAATTGCGTACTGCGTATGTTGCTATTTTCATCTTCCGGAAGTTACTTGGATGAAATGGCAGAACTTTCGTTCAGATAAGGTCCACCGGAAACAATTACATATTTGTATCCTTCCAAACCTTCAGAGATTTCCACCACATTCTGGTCCAGATTTTCAATTTTCACCGGAACTTTCCTGACCGTTTTTCGATCGTTCGAAATGAATACGAATCCATCGTCTGCATTTCCGTCCAGGAGTGCTTCGTATGGAATTTTCCAGTTCTCGGAAGTTTCCGAAAGTGTGATCGTTGCTTTTCCGAAAACACCACTCGCCAATCCTTCAGGCAATTTCCCGCGGATTTCCAATTCAACGGTAAATGTTCCACTGTATGGGTCAATGCTTTCCGATTTACGGGAAACCGTTGCTTTTAATGTCTTGTCTTTAAATACGTCTGCCTCGATTTCCGCCCGATCTCCTATTTTGATCTGGCTCCATTGACGATCACTTACACCTACTTTCAATTTGAACGAACTGGATCCGGCCCCGTTTGTTTGAAAAACCGGAGTACCACTGCTCACCAATTGTCCGGGATTTGCCATCTTTTTCAAGATAAATCCATTGGAAACGGCTCTTATTTCAGCATATTTCAGGTTGAATAACGCCGATTGTAGTTGTTCCTGGGCGACGTCAAACGCGGTTTGGGCATTTTGCATTTGTTCCAGGGTTGCAAAACCTTCTTTTTGCAAATTTTTCGCACGCTCCAGATCGCGTTTTGCTTTTTCCAGGCCCAGTTTTGCCTGGCTTACAGTTGCTTTTACCAAGGTCAGATCTAAGGTAGCAAGCAATTGTCCTTTATGCACCTTATCACCTTCTTTTACATACAACTTTTGGATGATTCCCCCGGAAAGGAAGGACAAATAGGTCTCATCGTCTGTTGTAAACTGACCTGAAACATGAATTTCTTCAGTTGAATTCATTGCATGTATGGATTCCAGTTTCACCGGAATCACTTCCGTTTTCGGAATTTCGTTACCTGTTTTTTCTTTCGAACCGCAAGAAGCAAGAATAAACGAAAGAAACAGTGCCGGAATGACTAAATTTTTCATAATCGAATAGTTTATTAATTGAATTTCAATGGATATGTTGCTGCTGCCCGCTCAAGTTCAGCCAGTGAACTCAAGTAATTTTGGTATTGAATGAGGACAAACAATTCAGCGTTGATCACCTGATTGGAGGCATCAATGAATTCAAGCTGATTAGTTAATCCTTCTCTGTTTGCACCGGAAACCAGTGCAAAGTATTCTTTGGAAGCCCCTAACTGAACCTTAGCCGTTTCCCAATTTTCCTGTGCGTTTAATACGTTTCGAAGTGCTTGTGTCCGTTGCAATTCCAATTGCTGAGCAACCTGGTCCAATTGCAAGCGTGCATGCTCCAATTCGTATTTTGTTTGTTTGATCTGCTGCTGATTGCGTGAGCCATTGTAAATCGGTATGGAAGCTGAAACACCGAACATGTAATAAGCAGATTTCCGGCTCACTTCCCAATTTGTTCCCTGGGAACCCAAATCCAAAAAAGCATGGATCTTCGGGACCCAATAGTTCTTGTTCATTTTCAAGACTGATTCCTGTACTTCAATCGATTGGTTGATCAGTTGGATCTCTTCACGTTCCGCCTTCACTTCCAATTCCGGATTAGTCGCTGAAGTTTCTTCCAATATAATTTCCGAATCCAGTGGTTTGTTGATCAGAAAATTGAAATAGGCCTGGGCATTCTTCAATTGATTTTTAGCCGTGGAAATAGAAGTATTCATTTTCATCAACTCTGTCTGAGCTTTCACCAAAGTCACCTTCAAACCCTTTCCCTGTTTGATCATAGCCTCGTTCAAAGCCACGTTTTGTTCCAGGATTTTCTTATTTGATTCATAAACCTCTACGGATTTGGAAGCCATGATGACATTGTAATAGGCAACTTTGATATCCTTCACTAATTCACGTGCATATACCTGCATATCCAAACTGCTGAGTGCCACTTTTTGCTCCTGGATCTGCTTATTTGCAACAATGTCCATATTCAGCAAGGGAACGGAAGTCCGAATGTAGGTATCGTAGAAATTATTCGGCAGGAAGTTGATTTGCTGGTTCTGAATTTGTGGAAAGGAGTTCGTTCCCGTCATTTGATTTAAGGTGGAATAAACCGGGTTCAACATATCCCCAACCGGAAGTTCCGAATACCTTCCTCCTTCTGCAGTTGTATAAGAAGCATTGAAATTGACAGAAGGCAGAAAATTACTTTTCGCAGTGTTTAATGTCAAAAGTGCCTTTTCCAATTGGATGGAACGTTGCTTGAGCACCAGGTTGGAGTCTAATCCTTGCCGGATATAGTTCTCCAAAGCTCCTTGCGACCAGGCTGTATGAACAAACATACTTGCTGAAATCGCCACCAGAAGAATCATTTTTCGTCTCATATAATCATCGTTATTTTACTAAACAGTGTTAAGTAATTATTAAAAAAATTAGCGCCCGAAAGCATCCAGCATTTTTTGGAACTCAGCATAAGCCAAATCAACGATTTGTTCGCTCTTTTCTTCATCCAAAACCTTGCAGCGCCCGCGGTCATATAAATTACACATTCCATGCAGGGTTGCCCACAACAGATAAGAACCGGCTTCTACATCATTGAAAGGAAGATAGCCCTGATCTATGCATTGCTGAACGGAGAATTTCAGTCCTTCGAAAGTACTCATGCCCTCCTGCCAGACTTCGTGATCTTCGTCGAGCTTATTCATGGGTGATTTCTGCACG
>CBFGPJ010000054.1:0-10127 GCA_965650615.1 uncultured Fluviicola sp.
TTATTCAGATTGGTTCTAAATTAATTCGGAATTGCGAATGCCGAATTGCGAATTGTGAATTGGATTTTACGATTCATCTCAGATGCGTTCACACATTAAAAATACTTAGTTTTGCAAAAATTCATTCGATGAAAGTTTCAACCTTATTTATTACGTTGTTTTTCCTAATACAAGTTAAGCACGCTTCTTCTCAAAAAACCTTAAACGAACTTAATCACACACTTTTTCTCAAGCATCCACCTCTTGAAATAGTGGGAGAGGTTGATGGTAAAGCTTTATATGCAAAAGCATTTGATTTTTACAAGGCCAATGTTGTTGATCTTTACACAATAGAGGGCAAGGATCTGGTAAAAAAGGAATCCATACAACTTCCGGAAGATTATGTCTTGCAACTATTTATCTACAAAGACACCTATTTTGTTTTTACTTCGGACATAAAAACCGGAGACTATTTTTTCCTTCAGCTGGATTCTGATCTAAATGAAATGAACCGTATCAAACTACTGGACAAGAAAGATGCTTTTGCTTTAAAAGAAATTATTCCGGTCTATTTTAAATATTTCCAGAAAGGGAACAAAGTTGGAATATCCGTCAAGAGAACTCAAAACAGATTTGTTGTAATTGATCTGGATAATATGACATTTGCATCTCACATTTCCGATCTGAAAAAAGATGGGGAGTATACTGTAGAAGATTGTTTATTTGGAGATGGCTTGGATGCAATATTTGCTTTGGGAACATACAATGACAATGAAGCCCTGGTCATTTGTAAAGAACAAAACCACCGGAATGTCATCATTCCTTTTACAGATAAAAACACAGGAGATTACCGGAGAAGTTTCAAATTCGTGACGACACCAAAGACCAACTACCTTGCCTCTTTCTATATCAATAAGTCAAAGAATGAGCAAGGTTATTCCCTAACACCCATTCCTGATTTTGATTTTGACAACCTTGAGCTTGTTTGTTTTCCTGATCAAACATTAAACAACCAGGCAATTTGGACCGAAGGACAATACAAAAAGGTTCAAAATGGAGATTTACCAATAAAAAACTATGATTTCAAGCTGGTTTCCGCCGAATTCATCAATGGATTTATATTATTGAAAGCTCAAAACTGGCACGAACTGGGAACCGGTAACATCCTGA
Organism: uncultured Fluviicola sp.; assembly: GCA_965650615.1. Classification (GTDB taxonomy): domain Bacteria; phylum Bacteroidota; class Bacteroidia; order Flavobacteriales_D; family Crocinitomicaceae; genus Fluviicola. The sequence continues at coordinate 1,150 of CBFGPJ010000054.1, forward strand.
TATCGCGAATCGACCCTGAAGGGGATTTTGCTAAAGTAGCATGGACTTTCATCAATCATTTTATAGTTGACAGTTACCTGAATTACTCTACCAAGCAAGGAAATCAAAATTTTATTTCCTTTATTAGGGACAATCATCTTCATGTGCTTTATAACATCCAGGTGAATCACATTACAGCGTCCGGAGCTCCTAACCTAAAGGATCGTGAAGTGCTGGGGGAATCGTCTTTCCAAAGACTGGACGCCCGGGTTATGCATGCCAAGATTGATCTGACTACTGGAGAATTTACGAGTAAAACGGCCGAACCCTTTGAAGGAAGCACATTCAAAGGCAAACTCACCTGTCCGGCATACCAGATCGAAGACGATGAATTAACCTATCTTCTGTACGAAATAGAATATGCCACTAAGCAGTTCAGTGTACCAAATATAGTATCTGTTACTTTGGAATAATTGAATTTTAGATGCCAATCTATTGATTTTAAGATTTTATTCCTACCTTTGCACCCCGCTAAGTGTGTCTTGGCGGACAATTAGTATTAATAACAAATAAGTTTAATTATGAATTCTTACGAAACTGTTTTCATTCTTACTCCCGTTTTGTCTGAAGATCAGGCAAAGGAAGCAGTGCAAAAGTACGAAAGCGATTTGACTGCCATGGGTGGTAAATTAACGCATTCTGAGAGTTGGGGCCTTAAAAAATTGGCTTACCCGATCCAAAAGAAATCAACTGGTTTCTATTTCTTGTTCCAATTTGATGCTGAAGGTTCAGTAATCGCTGAGTTGGAATTGGCTATGAAACGCGACGAGCGTATCATGCGTTTCCTGACTGTGAAAATGGACAAAGACCATGTTGCTTACGCAGAGAAGCGTCGTAAAAAAATGAGCGGAGCTCCGGTTGAAGCTTAATTAATTACCATTAAATTTTAAGAACATGTCACAAAACGATATTCGCTATTTGACTCCGATCAACATCGAGATCAAAAAAGATAAATACTGCCGTTTCAAAAAAAGCGGAATTAAATTCATCGATTTCAAAGACGCTAACTTCTTGTTGCGTTTGGTGAATGAGCAAGGAAAAATTCTTCCTCGCCGTATTACCGGAACTTCTGCGAAATACCAGAAGAGAGTTAATAAAGCTATCAAACGTGCTCGTCACCTGGCTATCTTGCCTTACGTTGGCGATATGTTGAAATAGTCATTTGTTTTAATTTAAAAGACAAGAAATCATGGAAGTAATTCTTAAGAAAAATATTGATAAATTAGGTTACAAAGACGAAGTTGTAACTGTGAAGCCAGGATACGGACGTAACTTCTTGATTCCTCAAGGTTATGCTTCTTTGGCTACTCCTTCTGCGAAAAAAGCGCACGAAGATATGATGAAGCAACGCTCTCACAAGGAGTCTAAAATTGTTGCTGAGGCTGAAGCAATTGCAGCTAAATTGTCTGAAGTTACTGTGAAAATCAGCACGAAAGTGGGTGAGAACGGTAAGATCTTCGGTTCAGTAAATACTGTTCAATTGTCTGAAGCATTGAAAGCTGCAGGATTTGACATCGACCGTAAAGCTTTGAAAATTAAAGACGAGCCAATCAAAGAAGTTGGAACGTTCGAAGCTGAAGCGAACTTACACAAAGGTGTGAAGCCTGTATTCAAATTTGAAGTTGTAGGAGAATAATTTTTTCCGACCTCATATTGAAATCCCGTTAGTCATTGATTAGCGGGATTTTTTTATTTCATCACACCGGTTTTCTGCAACTCTTCAATGATAATCTTTTCCAGTTCAGCCTCTAGCTGTTCACTATACCCTTCAGATGAATAAATTAATTTTCCGTTCCTGTTCATTAAAAAAAGCGTGGGATAGCCCAATACTTTAAATTCCTTATTTAGATTATTAGGGCTGATCACCAGAGGATAGCTGATCTGTTTTCTTTTAATAAATTCGTAAAAGCGGTCATCTACAGGATCAATGTTATTTATTCCTGCAACCAACAAACCTTTTCCTTTCAAATCATACTTTTTACTGAGTTTGTTCAAAGTTGGAATGGCTTTTAAACAAGGAAAACAGGACTGATAGTAAAAATCAAACAGGACTAGTTCATAAGTATTGTTTGCTGACGATAATTTTGTCTTTTTATTCGTTTCAAAATTCCATTCCGGTACTTTCATTCCAACAATCAGTTTTTCATCCGAACCTGTATTTTCCAACCTGTATTCTTTGATATGGATACCTTTTTCCACAAAAAAATCCGGAGTTCTAAACGAATGACCGGCTTGATTATTCAATTTATAAGAAACCAGTGTATACTCATCGTATTGATCCAAGGTATCTCCGGATAAATCAACTTGATAATAAACAGAATACTGAATCGGTATATAATCCTGTTTATTAATCCAAAAATTCACTTCTGATTTTAAAATCTGTACTCCATCACTTGAATCCTTCAAAGGAACATATTGATAATGAGCTGTTCTATTCATTCCAATCATCTCATCTCCAATGAACCGGATTAAATGAATATCCAAATCAGACATTTCAGAATCCTCGAAGTTGCTTAATGGGTTGAAAAAATCGTAATTATGCTGAATTGAAAGTAATTCGCTCATAGACCCTTTGTTCTGAAACAATTTCGCCTCATCATTTAAAACGGATACAAAACCCTGATTTGAATAGGAATAAGAATCTTGGTTATTTTTAATGATTCTATCTGCATCAAAATAAAATCCAAAAATGGTATCCAGTGAATCACGCTTAAAAACGCAATCCAAACTCTTAAATACCGTATCCTGACTCATCAGATACTTTGTCTTATAAGTCATTTTATAAGACCCGCTCTCAATTTGTTTGCAAGCGATTATCGATTTATACCATACATTGAGATCAGCATTTTGTGAATACCCATTCAGGTAGCATCCCAGAGCAAGCAGTGCAGACAAATAAATCCTCATTTTTACGAAATTAACCCTCCCAACTTAAAAGCCGAGAGGGTATTATTAGAAATCAATTACTTTTTAACTGTTGTAATCTTCATTTGACAATCATTACACGAACATGAGGCACGGTTTGTATTTAGATCATAGATCTCTTTGCAACCGCATGAACCTGTGCAATCATAAACTTTAACTTTATCAATCAACCCATTGGCGTCACCTACAAGAACAATTGTTTCAATTTGACCATTACCCAAATCAAAAGAATATGTTTCTACATATTCTTCATCATCCGTCTCAAAATTATACTTTACAATTGAGTAACTCTGACCGACATAATTTTCTACCATATACTTTTGAAACAATTCCAAATAGTAAACCTCATATTTCGAATCAGTCGGATATGTCACGGTTGTGATCCCATTCTTTGTTGTTGTTACTTTCATTGTACATCCGGAACAGGAGCAGCTCACATAATTATGACCACTACCTCCTCCAAGTTGACCTGTAAGTGAACAAGAACCAGATGAACCGGAACAATTTCCGTTGCATTCAACCGTAACCCCATTTGTACTCATTTTTTCCTGAAAAACTTCACTTTCATCGACTTTCGTTTTAGAATTCCGAATATTTTCCTTCTGACATGAAAAAACAATCAGGGTGCTTAAAGACAGGATCAAGAATGATCCGAAAACTAACTTTTTCATTTTGATTAAATTTAGATGTTCCTCATTTTTCATCAGTTGAGGATATAGACTGACTTAGACTGATTTTTATGGCCATTTGCAGTGAATAAGTACAGTCATAACTCTGAAAAATCTGAAATGTTACTCAACTAACAATATTTAACAAGTTTTAATTAAAGGACCTCATATTTTAAGTGCTAGCGATTTAATAATAGCAAGTATACAAAAACAAAACTAAAATGCGCAAATATGTGCAGTTATTTTTCATCCTTCTTTGCGCCTTCTGCGCTTTCGCTGTAGCCAGGGCGTAAGCGTTGCTTCTTTGCTTTAAAAAAGAAAACTGATTTTTATTGAAAATGCCAAAGTAACAAAGAGCACAAAAGAATAACAACGAAACCATTCTTTTCGCATCTTTGTTATCCAAACACACGTCATGGCAATAACGGTAGGAGATACATGCCCTGAATTCAAACTGAAAGATCAAAACAACACAGTCTTTGACATCAAAAGCGTATTGGGGAAACGAATACTGGTTATTTACTTCTATCCAAAGGACAATACGCGCGGATGCACTGCTGAAGCCTGTTCTTTCCGCGACAGCTATGAAGACTTCAGGGATTTGGGATGCGAAGTGATCGGAATTTCAAATGACTCCCCGAAAAGCCATGCGAAGTTTGCCGAAAAGCACCGGCTCACCTTTACCCTGCTTGCCGATACTTCCAAAACAGTCCGCAACTTATTTGGGGTTCCTGGAAATCTCTTCGGGCTGATACCTGGGCGTGTCACCTATATCGTCGATAAAAAAGGAATCGTCCGCCACATTTATAATTCACTGACAAATGCCGCCGGACATATTGAAGAATCTATTAATGCTGTAAAAACAATTATCCATGAAGAAATCTAATCTCGTGATCCTAACTGCTTTTTGTGCAGGTCTATTGTTCAATTCCTGTTCAAGAGAAGAAGAAAAATCCTGCGCCGAACCACAAATTGAAGCCGGAACCGAAAAAAGCATTACCGGTGATTTCGATCCGGAACTGGCAACGGAATTGGGTGCCGATGATTATGGAATGAAGCACTATGTGATCGCTTTCCTGAAAAAAGGCCCGAACCAGGACCAGAGCCCGGAAGAAGTACAACGCTTGCAGCGTGCTCATATGGACAATATCGGGAAACTGGCGGAACAACGTAAACTGGTTGTTGCCGGTCCGTTTCTGGACGATACGGAATTACGCGGAATTTACATTTTTGATGTGGAAACGGTTGAAGAAGCTGAAGCTTTGACAAAAACAGATCCCGCAATTAAAGCCGGAAGACTAGTTATGGAACTGCATCCGTGGTATGGCTCCGCTGCTTTGATCAAATCAGCTGAAATCCACAAAACCATTTCGAAGAAGGAGATTTAAGTTCTTCGGACTTTTACTTTTGCAAAGGAAGCGGCAGAATTAATAGCAGAGGGCACTTGGCTTGCATGAAACAGCTCATCGGTTTTCCCTGCGCGGTAATCGAAAATATTTTCCAGCTGTTTCCGGATAAACAGCCAATGTACAAACTTGCCAATGAAACCGAACGGCATGATATAAGTAACGAGGTCTGTCATTTCAACTCCTCCTTCCACTTCTTTAAAGTGATGTTCATGATGCCACAGTTTATACGGGCCTGAACGCTGTTCATCCACGAAATAAACTCCTTCTTTGAATTTCCTGATTTCACTGATCCAGGTTAAACGGATTCCTAAAATCGGGCGAATGGTATAATGGATAATCAACCCTTCATATAGCGGTTCGGGAACTGCAGTATGAACTTTGAAATCGATGTAGTCCGGTGTAATGATCCGCAGATTGGCAGGTGCAGAAAAATACTTCCAACAGGTTTGCAGGTCGGTTTTAATCAATTGCGTACGTTTAAACTGGTACATCCTGTTGAATTAATGGCTTTCAACTAAATGTAAAAAAACGCAGGCAAATTCTAAAAAAGATTCACACGCTTTAACAATTCGGAACGATGTGCTTCACTCACCGGAATTTCCTTTCCATCAGTCAGGATAAGGGACTTCGGGTTGATCTGGGAAATTTGCGTGATGTTCACCACAAAAGAACGATGGACCCGTAAAAACTCCTTAAGCGGCAATTTTGCTTCTACATGCTTTAAACTGTAGCTGACAACAAACTTCGCATCATGTGTATAGAGAATCGAATAATTGTCACACGCTTCTGCATAGCTGATATCCGAATAGGCCAATTTCACCAACTTTTGTTTGTCTTTAATAAAGAAATGCGCATTAGCCAAAACGGAGTTCGTAAAATCGACTTGTGTATTGTTGATCCGGATTTGGAATGCGTACCACGCCAGGTCTATTTGGGTAATTAAGTCCAGCTTTTTAAACGGCTTCATTACAAATCCGCTTGGATTGGTCAGTTTTACCCGTTCCAGGGTCTGCGGATCAGTATTGGAGGTCACGAAAAGAAAAGGTTTATTGATCTGCTGATTGACGAAATGCGCCAGATCAACGCCATCGGGTCCGCTACCCAAATTAATATCCAACAACAATAAATCGGGCGCGCAATGCACCAATTGCTTCCTGGCATCATCAAAACTGTCTGCTACTCCCAAACATTCAAACCCCTCATCCGATAAACATTGCTCCAGGAAATCTGCAATGATCGGTTCATCCTCCACAATAAAAATCTTCGGTTTCATCATGACAGTAAATTGTATTTCGTGATCAGTAATTCTGTCTTCAACCCGCTCTCGCTGTTGGTTTCCGTAAATTCAGCTTTCAATTTACGCGCCATGGAACGGATCAGCTTGGCACCAAAATGGGTTCCTCCGCCGATATTCGATTTTCCATTCCCATTATCCGAAACAGTCAATACCAGGTGCTTGCCCTCCATTTTCAGAGACAAGCTGATTTGCGGATTTTCCTGCTTATCGAATGCGTATTTGCAGGCATTCATGACCAGTTCCGCCACAATCAAACCGATCGGAAGCGCTGTTTCAATATCGAGGCTCAAATGATCACACGCTGAATTCAAATGAATCTCATTGTCCACTTCCTTTTTGAAATGCGTGATCAGATCATTTACCAACTCGGCAAGATAAGGACCGATTTGGACCGCACGGATATTTTCAGACAGATAGAGCTTTTGGTGGATCATGGAGACCGCGTTGATCCTGTTCAGACTTGCATCGATCATCCTGATGGATTCCGGATCCTTTAATTCCCGAGACTGTAAATCCAAAATTGCAGAAATGATCTGCAGGTTGTTCTTCACCCGGTGATGCACTTCCCCCATCATAAACTCCTTTTGCTCCAGGTTTGCCTGTGTCATAATGTATTTCTGCTCCAGCAGTACATTGATGCGTTTCTTATCGCGGAACAGGAAATACAGGAGTGCTGACATCAGCAAAACGATAAAAATGATCGCAGCCAGGATGATCAATTGCCATAAATGGCTTTCCTCCTCAGCCTGTTGCTTCAGCTTGAGTTCTTTCACTTCAAACCGTGTCTGCATTTCAGCCAAAGCATCACTTTTCTCCTTGGTAAAAATGGTGTCACTTAGAATGGTATACTCATTCAAACTATGATATGCTTTTTTATAATCACCCAGTGCAAAGTAAATACGCGACAGGGTTTCCTGTACATACACTTCACGTTCTTTCGCACCGGTTTCCTTGGATAATTTCAGGCTTTTAAGCGCATACTCTTTCGCAAGGTCGTAACGTTTCAACTCCATGTAGCAATTCGCCAGGCCGTTATATGCCGAAATCAAATTGAAATCATTCCGGTATTCTTTAAAGTTTTCCGAAGACTTCTCAAAATAATGTATTGCCATCCGGAAGTCCTTCTCATCTGAATAGATCTTTGCCAGTGAATTATAAGCTGCCCCAAGTCCTTCAGGATAATCTTTCCGTTTGTAAATTTCAATTGCCTCTATAAAATTGGCTTTGGCTGCTTCCAGCTTATTTTGATACGTAAAAGTAATTCCCTGATTCACCAGCACATCAGCCAAATCAATCTCGAAATTGTTTTTCTTACATAATTCAATGGCTTTTTTATAGTAAAACTCGGCATTTTCGTATTGATACTGGGAAAAATAGCACACCCCGAGCTGGGAATAGCAATAGGACAAATCCTCTTCGTTATGCTCTAGTTTATATAAACGAATCGCTCTGTGAAAATAGGACGTAGCAATTGCGGAATTCCCTTTGATATCATTGGCAACTGCTAAGTTGAGACAAGCATGAGCTTTACCGTGCTGATAATCAAATTCCTCAGATAAGCGTAATGCTTTTGCACTCACTTCAATCGATTTCTCGACATCGGTTGCGTACAAATCTTCGGCCTTTAAATTAAGCGAATCTATCCTCTTTGGCAAAAATACAGCCAGCCATAAAGGCAAAAACCAAGGGAAGAAAAAACCGAGTCATCTTTACATCAAATTTAACATCATTTACTCGAAATTTTTCCCCATTCACCCTTTTTTTTTGAGCACATGCTCCTCATTAACGACTTTCGCGGCACAAACTGTGTATGAAGAATCATTTGACCATTCCCCTTATTCCCATTGGTAAATTGCGTTGGTTGCTTTCTGCCATACATGTATGAAAACAAATTAATCACCAAATCAAAACTGTAACCCAAATGGTACTTACAGAAACTATAGCGTTTAAACATTGGGTGTTCGAAGTGCCGAGTAAGATCACACGAAAAATATATTCGAACACCCTGTGTGGATACTCTGAATTCCACATACAGGAATTCCGGTCTTTCTTTAAATATTACGATGCAATTTTTACTCCTGAAATCAAAAGTCTGCTGGACCGGTTGGGAATTGATTACAAGAAAGATACTTTTCTGAAACTCATCCAGGAAAAAAGAAAACAATCCTATGTGATCACGTACCAATTTTTGGGCAGTATGAGCGTCAATTCTTCAGACCGCATGCAAGAGCCGTTCATCCTGAACGAATTGGAATACGAAACCATTTCAGACAGAACAAGCATTGCTTTCTACCAGGTGGAAGAAACGATGATCGGGATGGAGATTATCTATGTGGAGATTTTGTTCCGGGTCTGATTGAAAAAAATTATCAATTATTAATTATCAAGTATTGGATTTCCTTCTTGATAATTAAATCATTTAGAATTGATCATTCTTTTTTTACTTCTCCCTCACTTCAAAGGTCACAAGTGCATTATCCGGAATTTTTGGGATCGTTACCCAATTGTATGAAATCGAAAGCTTCTTGCAGGTACCACAACTTTTCACCGTGATCTTGTAATGAGTTGTCCCGTCATCTTCCCGCTCTACCTCACGGATATACCTGGTTTCACAGCCTCCGGTAGTTTCCAGTCCGAGCA
>CBFGPJ010000055.1:0-10024 GCA_965650615.1 uncultured Fluviicola sp.
GATGGGCTCGTGCATATGATTGTCAGCGGAGCTTCCATTTTTTTATTCTGGCTCTGGACAACCGTTGTTCTGATTGTAAAGCATGTCAAAAAAGATCAGATCAAATTGCTCCTGATCGATTTGGCACAAACCAGCACCTTGCTCATCGTTCCCCTGGCAATTGTTTTTCTTATCAGCAATGCATCATTTAAAATAGGCGGATAAAAAAATCCTGGCTTTAATTAAAAAACCAGGACTGCATTCACTTATAAAAATCAACTTAGTGACCAGAGTGCTCCATGCCACCGGCTTTGCAACAAGCAGGCAATTTTTCATAGGCCACCGGATCAGCCAATACCTCATCGGCATTGTATCCCAGGCTTGAAATCTGCTTTTTGATTTCTGCCAGTGTGATCACGTCATTCTTGAACTTTACAGTCAGTTTTCGCGATGCTACATCTAATTCTGCGAATTTTACGCCTTTTGTATAGTTCAAAGAACCTTCAATACGCTCCTTGCATTCATCACATTCGGCGCTGGTCATAATCACTACGGTTTCTGTTTTCGCAGCAGGTTTTTGACTAAATGCGAAACTGCTTACAAATAACAAAGCCAACATTAATAAACTATTTTTCATCTGGTTCTATTTTAATTTTAAACGCTATTTAATCAGCGTGATTGATTACTACTTTTTTTCAACTTTTCTTTTAATTTCATATCTGAATCCGGCGTAAATGACTGTTCCCATTACAGGTGCCCAGACACGTGTTGCATCGAATGTCGGGTCATACGGATTATTCGCGCTGATAATCGGGTTCTTTTGTCTGAAGTTAAACAAATTCTCTCCCCCGACATAGACATCCCAACGTTTGAAATGACGCGTAATTTGTGCCAATCCTACCGGCACCGCTTTACTCTTTTCATTCGTTAAACGCGATCCGTCCGCTAAAGTAACATCCGGTAAACGCATGGGACTATATACAGAAATCGTACCATCCACTTCCCATTTCTTATTCCTGCTCGCAAAAGCCACATTAAACAGTCCGCGATGCTGTGGGATCATGACCTGTTGTCTCAAACTTCCTGCATAATCTGCCTTTACCTCCAGGAATTTGTAAGCTAAACGGAACGTAATCGTTTTCCATGGCATGAAGCTTAATTCGGTTTGAAAAGTGCTGCTCCTGGAAACATTTCGCTGGAACCCGAAGAAGATCGAATCTGTGGATTGCTCACGGTCAATAATAAGCTGTTTGGTAAAACGTGCATGGTAGAAATCGGCAGAAATACTCGCAGTGCGGTTCCACCACCTCATTGTTCGTATTACTGAAATACCCGAATTCCAAACTTCTTCCTGTTCATTGCTGCTGTTTACGATCCAGGATTTTGAAGTTGCCATTAAGGAAGAATTATCCATCACAATGGTTGGCAATCTCCACGATTTTCCGGTTGTTACACGAAGATCCGTAAATTCATCCAAGGTCCATTTCGCATGTACTCTTGGAGAAAACTGGAATTTTTCTTTTTGGTCACTGAAAGCAGTTTGATAATCTGCACGCATCCCTGCCACCAAAACCAAACGCGTTCCGGTATAAGTGTATTCAAAAAAAGCTCCGGGTGTAATTACATTCCGATTGAATCTCATGGAATCAACATGTTGTTGCAAATCCTGACCAACTGCTGAAACTCCTACTTTATATTTATGAGTAGTCGTTCCGATAATGCCATCAAAAATCGCATTTACATATCCACGCAATTCTCTTCCGCCAAAATCTCTCAGTCCATACAATCCATCTGATTGATGGTATTTGAATTGATAAACAATTCCCAAACTATGGTACGGTTTATTGGGGAATAAAAAACCGGTTTTCGCAAAGAACTCCGCATGCTGATTCGTTGTTTCCGCACGGTAACGATTTGCAATTCCATACAGTTGTCCTCCCAATCGCTGATCGTAATAGGCATTTACCCCAAAACGGGTTTCGAATTTCTTCCCGGTATATTCCCAACGGTTCATAAACGAACCGGATTTACTGAGAGGCACGTCACGAAAACCATCCTTATTAAAATCCCATTCGCTTTGTAATGTGGAAACGTGCGCAAAAGTTCCGGTGCTCCATTTATCATTGATAATCTGGCCGCCATGAACATTGAGTTCTGCCCTTCCCAAATAATTGCCATATCCGTTTACAAAAAAACGTTGCATGGTTGTTGGTTTACGGAATTCAACATTGATCAGACCAGCCATGGATTCATAGCCATTCACTACCGAACCGGTACCTTTTGTAATCTGAATTGATTCCACCCAGGTTCCCGGAACAGAATTCAATCCGAAACTGCTTTCCAAACCGGTTAGGAATGGAACATTCTCCATTTGCAATTGCGTGTACACTCCATCCAATCCCAATAACTGGATCTTCTTTGCACCGGAAACTGCATCCGTGAAATTTACATCCACTGTCGCATTCGTTTCAAAGGATTCGGACAAGTTGCAACAGGCTGCTTTTTTAAATTCTCCTTCACCCAGGTTTTCCACCTGAAGTGGTTTCAGACGTGAAAAGGTCTTGGAATCTTGTTTGTATTCAACCACTACCTCATCCAGTTCGTCTATTTCAAAAAGAATGATCTCCAATCCGGAAAATCGGTCATCTTTTGTTACCGTAACGGAATCACTTTCATAACCTGGTGCGGATATGACAAGAACATCCGGAAGATCTTTAGGTAGAATCAGTTCAAATCGTCCGTTCTCTTCACTATAGACTTGTGTCTGAGCTTTTCTTAATATAATTTTTGCTTGTTTAAGCGGGACTTTTCCGCCATTTTTTATTCCAAATACAATCCCCTGAAGCTGGGCCTGACTATAAGAAAGAAAAAACAGGAAAAAACCAAGTACGATATATTTCATTGTTTTTAACGTTTAAATTCAACTTCACTTTTGTTACAAAAGGAAGGAATCACAGACGCCAAATACACAAATGAGTTAATCGTTCGAGGGAAGTTAAAGTGGGTGGATCGGACCCTGAAAACAATTCTTCATCCTCATTTGTCCACAGGGTTTCGAAATGAGAGAAGAAAGAAAGAATGGAAATTTCTTCCAAAGCTTCTGCAAAGATCGGATGGACATCCTGGAAGAAGAAAAACGAAAATTGCCAGTTGGAAACCTCATCCAAACAGCAGTTATCAGAAATTGTTTCTCTGTCAGAAACCGTCACCTGAGCCACCGAACAACAATCCGGCTGTTCTGCTTTCAGATGTTCTTCCGAGCATTCGTTGGACGGAACAAAAACAGATTTCAAGACCCGGTTCTCATGCAAACAGGTATGCTGATAGAATGGAATACCGATGGTTCCCATCAATACTACCACAATCATTCCTATTTGAAGTACTCGTTTCATCGAAATCAAAAGTACAAAAAAAGAAGTTCGCTTAAATTCATAAAAAACAATTAACTTGAAATGCCAACGGATTAAACTTCGTACTTTTGCTATCCTGATAATCAAGATGAAGACAACAAGAAACACAGCTGCCAGAAGCGCTATCCTGGAACTCATTAACGACTCAAGTGTGGCGTTGTCTCAGCCGGCTATTCAACATAAATTGAACGGTTTGTGCGATCGCGTAACCATTTATCGCGTTTTGGACCGCTTGTTAGATGATGGTTTAATTCACAAAATCGTCAATGTCAACGGGGTGGTAAACTATGCAGCATGTTCTTCCTGTAATCACAATCATGAACACGATCACGAACATATCCATTTCAGTTGCAGAATTTGCAGTGAACTGACATGCCTTGACCAGGTCATCCCTTCGTTCTCACTTCCGGAAGGATTTCAGGCAGAAGAAACCTTTTTTACGATCTCCGGAATTTGTAAAAACTGCCAAGGCTCCGGAAAATGAGTTTAAATCATGAAAAAGCAGAAAGAACCGCCTGGTTCAGTTTAATAGGCAATTTCCTGATGGCTGCAGTGAAAGGATTGGTTGGCTATTTCGGGAATTCCTATGCTTTGATTGCAGATGCGATCGAATCCACCGGCGATGTTTTTGCTTCTGCTTTGGTCATTGTAGGATTTCGCTATGCCAAACGGCCACCGGATGAAAATCATCCATACGGACACGGAAAAGTAGAACCTTTGATCACTTTCGTGGTCGTTGGATTTTTAGTTGCTTCTGCAACACTGATCATCATTGAAAGTATCTACAATATCCGAATACCTCACAAAGCTCCGGCATCCTATACACTTTGGGTTATCGGTGGAGTCATTATTGTAAAAGAATTGTTTTTTCGTTTTGTTTCCAAATCCAGTGAAGAAGTAGGAAGCACGTCCTTAAAGGCAGATGCCTGGCATCATCGCAGTGACGCAATTACTTCAGCTTGTGCTTTCGTGGGAATCGCCATTGCAGTTTACATGGGTGATTCCTGGGCCCAGGCAGATGATTGGGCAGCATTGGTCGCCTCATTCATTATCCTGTTCAATGCCTATAAAATATTCCGGCCGGCGCTTGGAGAGATTATGGACGAACACTTGTATGACGAATTTATTTTGATCATCCGGGAAAAATCAAAAGAAGTTGCAGGAATTATCGATACGGAAAAATGTTTGGTCAGAAAATCCGGCATGCGCTATTGGGTGGACCTCCACATTCATGTGAACGGGAACCTGAGCGTACATGAAGGACACACCATTGCTCATAACCTGAAAAAGCATTTAATGAATGAAATCCCGGAAATTGAAGACATTTTGGTACACGTGGAACCGGCTGAATAATTGATCATTGAAAATGGAATAATTGAAAAGGAAGGAATTATCGCAAACTTTTCAATTTTCAATTCTACATTTTCAATTTGACCTATCTTTGTACTATAAAATAAACAGACAAACATCATGACATCAGTCCCAGTTACAGTATACGTTGAAATGACTCCCAATCCAAACACGATGAAATTCGTTGCAAATAAATATTTGCTTATTAACGGTGAGTCGGTTGAATTCCATTCAGGTGCAGAAGCCAAAGGTTATTCTCCATTAGCAGAAGAATTATTCCGTTTTCCATTTGTGAAAACCGTTTTCATTACTGCAAACTTTGTTACCATTGCTAAAAACGATACCATTTCCTGGGATTTCATAACCATGGAATTACGTGAATTCGTGAAGAACTGGATCGTTGAAGGAAAAGATATCCTAATCCAAATGCCGGTTGCAAAACCAAAAACTTCAGATGAAGCGGATGCAAAACCGGTGAAGGAATATGCTCCGTCTGAATACGATGATGCTATTCGTGCTTTATTGGATGAATATGTCCGTCCGGCAGTTGAAGGCGATGGTGGAGCGATCGACTTTGTTGGGTTTGAGGAAGGGACAGTTACGGTTGCACTCCGCGGCGCATGTTCAGGTTGTCCTTCCAGTACGGCAACATTGAAAGGCGGAATCGAAAATTTATTGAAACAGCATTTACCGGATGTAAAAGAGGTGGTTGCAGAATCACTTTAAGAGATTGACACACATACAGTAAGGGCGGAAAATTTTCCGCCCTTACTGTTATTATTGGGCGCGATTAATCGCGCCCTTACGTTTTTTTTCAGATCATTTATGGAATTTCTATCTGCCCAACATCTCTATAGAAATCAATTAAAAAATCAGATCATGAAAACAATCACATTTATCGGAGCTTTATTCCTTAGCGGAATGACTTTCGCACAAAACACGTTCGGCGACATTATCGGAACCTTTACTACTCCGGATAAAAAAGAAGGAATTTACGGCGCCTATGCAGTAACAACCAGAGGAGATCAAGTTTTTAAGGCCGTAACGGATGAAGATGGACGATTCCGGATCTCAGCTGTTCCTGCGGGTACTTATAAAGTTTTCTTCATCTACGATGGTGATACAACCTATTCAAAAGACATGGTAGAAGTTTCCCCAGATGGATTTGGAAATAATGGATTGGTAGCCCAAGCTTCAACAAAAGAACTTGAGGTGTTGGTTGTAACAGCACCAATTTATAAACTAACAACAGGTGTTGCTCCTGAGATCAAATTGACAAAAAAAGACATTCAGCACATGCCGATCAAATTTGATGCAAAACAAATGGTCGCTGCAATGACATCTGAAGTCAAATTGACAGACGACGGAGAATTAATCTTCCGTGGAGCACGCAAAGGAGATGTGATCAACTACATTGACGGAGTGAAAATGACCGATGTTCAAAATGTACCAAGTGCTGCTTTGGGTTACGTGATGGTTTACTCCGGAGCAATTCCTGCAAAATACGGAGATACAACCGGCGGTGTTGTGGTGATGGAAACTTTAAGCTACTTCGATCTATTACGTGAATACAATAACAGACCCTAAAAAATCATCTTTTACCCAAAAAGGGTTGTGCACTAATAGTTCACAACCCTTTTTCTTTTGAATACTTCATACTGTTCTATGTGACCTATGTTTCTATGTGGTTTGTATTTTTAACCACAATGGGTACATAGAACAAATAGCGAAGATTAATAACAATTGAAAAATTGTATCACTTCTTAATTTTTTATTTCGGGAAAAACTCCGGGCTTGCTTCTTCCATCGGAGCCATGTATTTTTTCAGGTTTTGTTCATCGTGCTGGTTCAGGATCATCAGCATATTATCCGATTCAACGATAATGTAATTTTCCAATCCCTGGATCAAAGCCAATTTGTTGCTTGGAAGATTTACAATACAATTCTCCGAATTGATCATATGTACGTGATCCCCAATCACCGCATTTCCATTGTAATCTTTTTCGAGATGGGTATACAAACTTCCCCACGTTCCTAAATCCGACCAATCAAAATTGGACAAAACTACATCTACATTTTTCGCATTTTCCATCACTGCAAAGTCGATCGAAATATCTTCGCATGCAGCAAAAGAAGCATTTACATAAGCCTGCTCTTCCGGCGTATTGTATTTCTGGGATTCGTCAGTAAATAAATGGAACAATTCCGGTTTAAATTTCTCCAACGCATTCAGGATCGTTTTTGCACGCCAGATAAAAATTCCGGAATTCCAATAGTAATTCCCGCTTCTAAGGAAGATTTCAGCCAATTCACGATTCGGTTTCTCTGTAAAATGTTTCACGTCTTTCACTTGTCCGGGAAGAATATCTCCGTCCTCAATAAATTCGATGTATCCGTAACCGGTATCAGGTCGTGTGGGCTTAATTCCTAAAGTCACCAAACGGTCTTCTTTATTGGCTGTTGCAATTGCCGTATTGACGATTTCCGTGAATTTATCTTCTTTCAGGATCAAATGGTCAGAAGGGGCTACAACCAAAGTCGCATTCGGATTCAAAGCATGAATTTTCGCTGCTGCATAAGTAATACAAGGCGCTGTATTCTTTCTTTCCGGTTCTGTCAGGATCTGGCCATCACTCAACTCGGGAAGTTGCTCTTTCACCAAGGAAAAATAATTTGCGTTGGTAACAATGTAAATATTTTCTGCCGGTGCAATGTGTAACAAACGTTCAAAAGTCATTCGCAACAAGGATTTCCCGATTCCGAGAACATCTAAAAATTGCTTCGGGCGTTGAACCGTTGACATGGGCCAAAACCGGCTTCCGATCCCGCCAGCCATGATCACGCAGTAATTATCTTTCATGTATATTTTCTAAAAGTTGAACAGTAGCAAGTGAATGAATTAAGAACTGGCGCTTCGAAGGTACTTCCGTACACAAGAAACGGGTACGTCTCAATTCCCCTTTCACAAAGGTTTTTCCTTGCAAAACAAAAGTAGCATTTTTTGGAATTTCTTCAAGTATAATCTCCCCGCCATCACGCTTGTCATATTGCCTTAAAACACGTGACAATTGTGTATCTGTGCAGGATGAGGCTTTCATATTGGTTAAACTGGTCATCAACGCAATTTCAATGTCTTTGGGAAGTAATCCGGTTTGAATCGCGGGCCATAATAACTTACGAAATTCGGACTTCCATTCTTCACCATGGGGTTTGATCCGGAAACCGAAGCGCAGGTAAACACGCAAATGCGCAAATTCATGCAGGGTGGTAATCAGAAAATTATACGGATTCAAATTTCCATTTACTGAAATCCGATGGAATGTTTCACCTTGTTGCGGAGCACGGTAATCTCCCAATTTTGTCGACCGCGGATTGGTAATTGCAAAACGTACCGGATGACTGAGCAGTAAATCCGCAACCATCTCTTCAAAGCCATTTGGCAAGTATGGCTTCAATTGCCTGATGTATTTTTCCTTTTTTGTTGGTTTTGATTCCACGTCTGCAAAATTAAGGTGATTTCGAATGCAAAATCCGGAATCACGGAACAAGTTATGAATCAAGGGTGGTGAACAAGTCATAATTGAGAATTGAAAATGTAAAATTGAAAAGGTATCACGATGGATAAAAAGAGATTCATGCCTTTTCAATTCTCAATTCTCTATTTTCAATTGTTTTTCTTTTAACTTTATATCCGAAATGGGGATTATACAAAATATCGGCAAGTATTTCATGATGATGTGGATCGTGTTTTCGAAGCCAGAAAAATGGAGAATATTCCGCAGACGCTTTTTTGAAGAAATGGAATTGATCGGGATCAAGTCGATTCCAATCGTTGCCTTGATGTCTGCTTTTATGGGTGCTGTAATTGCCTTACAGACCGCTTCAAATATGGACAATCCGCTTCTGCCGACATATACTGTCGGTTATATTACGCGTTCCTCAACTATTTTGGAATTCTCACCAACCATCATTTCTTTGATCCTGGCCGGAAAGGTAGGTTCAAACATTGCATCCGAAGTAGGTACAATGCGTGTTACAGAACAAATTGACGCCCTGGAAATTATGGGAGTAAATTCATTAAGTTATCTGGTACTTCCAAAAGTAACTTCAGCAATGATCTTCTTCCCGGTACTGATTATTTTTTCCATTGGCTTGAGTTTGATCGGTGGTTGGATGTCATTAAAACTTTCCGGACTTTCATCGACAGAAACATATATTTATGGTATTCGTTTCTTTTACAGAGACAGTGATATCGTTTACGCCCTGACCAAAACGGTTGTCTTTGCATTCCTGATTACCTCTATCGCATCCTTCAAAGGTTATTATACCAAAGGTGGTGCTTTGGATGTTGGTAAATCTTCAACCGAAGCAGTTGTAAGTGCCAGTATCGCTATTTTGATTGCGAATTTCTTCTTAACTCAAATGTTCTTATTGTAATGATAGAAGTTCTTAACGTCAATAAGACTTTTGGCGACAATCAAGTATTGAATGATGTCAGTGCCAGTTTTGAAAAAGGTAAGGTCAACCTCATCATTGGTCAGTCGGGGCAGGGAAAATCCGTACTTGCTAAATGTATCGTGGGACTTCACGAGGTAGATTCCGGTCAAATTTTGTACGATGGAAGAGATTTTACCAAAATGGACCGTTTGCAGCGAAAAGAAGTTCGGCAGGAAATCGGGATGTTATTCCAGGGATCTGCTCTTTTTGATTCCATGACCGTTGAACAGAACATCATGTTCCCTTTGACGATGTTCACTAAAATGAGTAGAAAAGAAATGCAGGAACGTGTGGATTTTTGTTTGGAACGTGTGAACCTTGCCGGAAGAAACACGCTGTATCCCGCAGAATGTTCCGGGGGAATGCAAAAACGTATCGCCATTGCCCGTGCAATTTCCATGAACCCAAAATACCTGTTTTGTGATGAGCCGAATTCCGGGTTAGATCCACAAACTTCGATCCTGATCGACAATCTGATCCGTGAGATTACCTACGAATATGAAATTACAACGATCGTGATTACCCACGATATGAATTCGGTAATTGAGATCGGTGACAGTATTGTGTTCATTAATAAAGGCCAGAATTGGTGGCAGGGAGATCGCAGGTCAATTATCACCACTGACAATCAAGAGATCAATGACTTCGTGTTTGCTTCAGACTTTATGAAAGAGATCAAGGAGAAGATGAAAGCCGAATAATGCCGAATGCCTAATTAAAAAGATCAGTCCTTAGGCTCAATCAATTCGCAATTAATAATAAATTTTCATGATCATCGGCTTCGGCTC